>NZ_JBEXPB010000005.1:0-250272 GCF_040611795.1 Streptomyces sp. NPDC006529
CGCTAGTTTGCGCTGCCGCCCTATAATTTTGGTAACCTATACGGGGGGGGGGGGGGGGGGGGGGGGGGGGGGCGGGGGGGGGGGGGGGGGGGGGGGGGGCCCGGGGGCGCCGCGGGCCCCCCGGGGGGGCCGGGGGGGCGGCGCGGGGGGGGCGGCCGCCCCCCCCCGCCGGTCAGACGATCGCGTCCGGGTCCTCGTCCGGGTCCTGGACGACGTGCATGGCCGCCTCCTCGGCGCTCGCCGCGCCCGCGTCGATCCCCTCGTCCCGGGCGATCAGCTCCTTGGTGGTGTCGCTACGGGCGCCCTCGTCCGGCGCCGTCAGTCGCCCGGCGCGGTCACCGCCCACCTCGGCGTCGACCGGTTCGCCCTCTCCGCCGGGCAGGTCACCCACGCCGTCCCCGTCGGGTGCGGCGACGTCGGGGACCTCCTGGGAGAGCCTCTCGTCCAGGGTTTCGCCGGCGTGCTGCTCGGCCGCCGTCGTGCCGTACTTGGTGACGCCCAGGGGCTTTTCGGGAGGGGAGTAGCCCTCGTCCAGCATGTCGTCGTAAGTCCGCTCGTCCACGGCGTTCTGGAGGTCCAGGGGCGCCGCGTCTTCTTGTTCCTCGTTGGTGCCCGTGGGCTGGTAGGCGTCGTCCGCCATCGGGTTCTCGCTCATCAGGCGCTCCTTCTGCCCTTGGTGTCGTGGTCGCGGGGGTCTGCGGGGTCCGTGGGGACCACCTCCGTACGGCCCTCCGGCAGCACGAGCGACCGGTTCCCGCCGGACGGGTCGAGGAGGGCGCGGACCTGCGCGCGGGTGACCGCGCGGGTGACTGGCACGGCCGTATCCGGTGGGTGCTCCGCCATCGGTCCGTCCTTCCGTCTCGATCATCCTCTTGCGGCGGCTGCCCGCGACCCGGCGGGCGAAACAGCGGACCAGCCTGATCGGGGGTGTCGCGGGGCATCGCGGCGAAGGAGCCGGGCAGACGCTCTGCACGGCACACCGCCCCCGGTGCGGCTGCCCGGGCCGCGCAGGGATCCGGCCGCCGCCCGCGCCCGGCCGCTACGAGCCGCGCGCGGTGCGGGCGAGCCACGGGGTGAGCGTGGTGCCCGCGATCAGTTCCCTGTACGTCTCGTCGCCGGGCAGGGGGACGATGAGCCAGTGGCCCGGGGGGAAGAAACGGCCTTTCGTGCGGGCGAGCCCGCCGTAGACGGAGCGCAGGAACGCCGGGACGGAATCCCGGGGCACGTCATGGAACTCGACGTCGTCGACGGTGATCTTCGCGTCGTCCTCGGGGAAGAGCTGGACGGTCACGGCGGGGGATCCCGCCAGTTCCACGAACGCCTCGTGCGGCAGAGAGCCGTCCGGGTCGAGGGTCGCGAAGGCGCCGGCCGAGGTGCGGCGCGACGTCTGGTCGGCGCCGATGTCGTCGGTCACCGTCATCGCCAGGCCGTGGGCGAGCGCGATCTCCCGGATCGCGGTGACGGCGGCCTCGGTGGACGGGAGGTGGGGGCGTTCCATGGTCACCATTCTTGCCGGTCCGGGTGAGGGCCTTGCGGCGGCCCGGTCCGGCGGTGGCGGCACCCGGACCTCCCGCCCCGGTGGCCGCCCGGCACCGCGCGGGGCTCGGCGACCTCCTGGAGCGTGGGGCGCCTCTCCGGCCTGAGGCCGGGGGAGGGCCGTTTCCGCACCCGAATCAGGGCAGGTCGGATGTCGCCGGCCCGGTGCGCCGCCTGCGCTGCGACCGCGGCCCGGAGCGCGTGGCCGAGATGGACCGGGTCCGGAGCCGACGGATCCGGTCGCGGCGGATGATCGCATTAGGGTGGCGCGCATGTCTGCCAACAGCTCCTCGGTGCACGGCACATCGACGACCCGGACGGGTCCCCCCATACCCCGGCGCGGCCGTCGTCCGTACGCGGGCGTCCGCGTCTCGGCGGTGGCCGGCGGTCTGCGCTGGGCCGCCTCGCGGTGGCCGTTCGTCGAGAACGAGGTGGCGGGCCTGCGGCCCTTCGTCCGACCCGGGGCCGTCTGCCTCGACATCGGCGCCGAATACGGGCTCTACACCTGGACCCTGGCCGCGCTGAGCGGACCGACGGGCGCCGTGCACAGCGTCGAGCCGCTGCCCGGCCCGGCGAGCTGGCTGCGCACCACCGCCGCCGCGCTCGGCTGTGACAACGTCACCGTGCACCGCACCGCGCTGGGCGCGCGGGCGCAGGAGGGCACGATGAGCCTGCCCCGGCGCAGGCTGCTTCCGGTGCACGGGCGCGCGTACCTCACCCAGGGGGCGTCGGGGCCCGGCCCCAACACCGAGTTCCCGCGCTCCCGTCCGGTGGCCACGCCCGTACGGACCGTCGACGGACTCTGCCGACACCTGGCGCTGGAGCGGGTCGACTTCATCAAGGCCGACGTCGAAGGGGCCGAGGAAGCCGTCCTGTCGGGCGCCCGGCACACCCTGGAGCGGCACCGGCCCGCGCTGCTGCTGGAGATCGAGGACCGCCACCTGGAGAAGTACGGCACCCGCTCGCACCGGATCGTCGACCGCCTCGCCGCGCTCGGCTACGCGATGCACCGCCGGCACGACGGAGCGTGGACACGGGTGACGGAGGTCACGGAGGAGTTCCGCAATTACCTCTTCACCGTGCGCCCGTTCCCCTCCGGCTGAAGGATCCTGGACTGTTATGGGCTCCACTCTCGTCATCACCAACGATTTCCCGCCGCGCCAGGGCGGGATCGAAACCTTCGTCCACGCCATGGCCACGCGGGTGCCGGACGACGACGTCGTCGTCTACACCTCGCACGAGCCGGGCGACACGGCGTACGACGCCACCCTGCCGTTCCCGGTCGTCCGTGACACCAGCGGCATGCTGCTGCCGACCGGCCGGGTCACCAAGCGCGCCGTCGAGATAGCCCGCGCGCACGGCTGCGACCGCGTGTGGTTCGGTGCGGCGGCGCCGCTCGCCCTCATGGCGCCGACGCTGCGCGAGAACGGCGTCCGGCGCATCGTGGCCACCACCCACGGCCACGAGATCTGGTGGGCCCGGCTGCCCGGCGCGCGCACCATGATGCGCCGCATAGGCAACGGCGTGGACGTGGTCACCTATCTCGGCGAGTACACGCGCGCCCGGATCGCACCGGCACTCGGTCCGCGCGCCGAGCTGAGCCGCCTGGTGCCCGCCGTGGACGCCGACGCCTACCGGCCCGACGCCGAGGCGGGCGCCGCGCTGCGCGCCGAACTCGGCCTGACCGGCAAGCGGATCATCCTGTGCGTGGCCCGGCTCGTCCCCCGCAAGGGCCAGGACAAGCTGATCGAGGCGCTGCCGCTGATCCGGCGGCAGGTGCCCGACGCGGTGCTGCTGATCGTCGGCCAGGGCCCGGACGAGGCCCGGCTGCGCAAGCTGGCCAAGCGGCACGGCGAGGACGCGGTCCGCTTCGTCGGCGGCAAGACGCACCACGAGACGCCCCGTTACTACGCCGCGGCCGACGTCTTCGCGATGCCGTGCCGCACGCGCAAGGGCGGCCTGGAGGCCGAAGGGCTCGGCATCGTCTTCCTGGAGGCGGCCGCCAGCGGCCTGCCCGTCGTCGTCGGTGACTCCGGCGGCGCCCCGGACACGGTGCTCGACGGGACGACCGGCACGGTCGTGGACGGCACCCGGACCGGGGCGATAGCGGCGGAGCTGACGCGCCTCCTCCTGAACACCGACCGGGCCGCCGAGATGGGCACCGCGGGCCGCCAGTGGGCGCGCCGGTCGTGGTCCTGGGACGCGCAGGCCCGCCACCTGAACGAACTGCTCGACCCCGAGCACGAGCCGGTGCCCGTCCCCGCGCCCCGGCGGGCGTAAGGCCGGACCCCGCGTACGCAAGGGCGCCCCTCCCGAACGGGAGGGGCGCCCTTTACGGCTGCCTCAGCCTTCGATCCAGCCGTGGCTCTTCGCGACCCGCAGGAACCTCTCGCGGATCTGCACGATCTGCGCGCCGGTGAGCGACGGGGCCGCCTCCAGCAGGACCTCGGTGACCTCCCGGATGTACTGGGCGGGGCTCAACGCGTCGCACAGCGCGTCGTCGACGGCCCCGGAGCCGGCGGCCGAGAGCGTCCCGGGAGGCGTCACCGCGGTGCCGTCGGCGTTCTTGGCGAGCTGGACCGACGACGCCTTCAGGCCCCGGTCGCCGTCCTCGATCTCGAACTCGACCGCCGTGCCGGACCGGATGTACGACTCCGGGATCAACAGGTCGTTCACGTGCAGGAAGACGTCCTCCCCACCGTGCTCGGGAGCGATGAACCCGTACCCCCGGGTTCCGTCAAAACGGATCACGCGACCAGAAACCACACCAACCCCCAAAGAACACCGGGCACCTTGCCCGGCACCACAGGGCACAGAGTAGGGCGAGCGCCGGGCGCCCGGACACCGGGGCCCCGTCGCGCGGCGCAACGGCCGGGAATTCAAGGGCCCGATGTCACGTGCGCGCCCCGGCCGGGACCCGGCCGACCGGGTGCAGGGCCGCGTGCTCCAAGGGGGCCGACGGGTCGATCGAGACGTCCAGGGGGGCCGGCCGGGCGCCCGCGCGGACCAGCAGGTCGCCCACGGCGGCGATCATCGCGCCGTTGTCGGTGCACAGACCCGGGGACGGGACGCGCAGCGTGATGCCGGCGGAGCGGCAGCGGGCCTCGGCCAGGGACCGGACGCGGGAGTTGGCCGCGACCCCGCCGACGACCACGAGGGTGGTGACCCCGTGCGCGCGGCAGGCCGCGACCGCCTTGCGGGTCAGTACGTCGGCCACCGCCTCCTGGAGCGAGGCCGCCCCGTCGGCCAGCGGCAGCCGCTCGCCCCGGACCCGGTGCTGCTCGGCCCAGCGGGCGGCGGCGGTCTTCAGCCCGGAGAAGGAGAAGGCGTACGGGTCGTCGCGCGGCCCGGTCAGCGGGCGCGGGAAGGCCACCGCGCGCCGGTCGCCCTGCCGGGCCGCCCGGTCGACGGCCGGTCCGCCCGGGTACGGCAGGCCGAAGACGCGGGCCACCTTGTCGAAGCACTCGCCCGCCGCGTCGTCCACGGTGTCGCCCAGGTGCGTGATCGGGTCGCGCGCCAGGTCCCGTACGAGCAGCAGCGAGGTGTGCCCGCCGGAGACGATCAGCACCACGCAGGGGTCGGGCAGCGGACCGTGCTCCAGGGTGTCGGCCGCGACGTGCCCGGCCAGGTGGTGGACGCCGTACAGCGGCACGTCCAGCGCGTACGCCAGGGTCTTCGCCCCGGCGAGCCCGACCTGGAGGGCGCCGGAGAGGCCCGGGCCGGTGGTCACGGCGACCGCGCCGATGTCCGCGGCCGTCAGTCCGGCTTCGTCCAGGGCCCGGCGGACGACCGGGCCGAAGGAGTGGAGGTGCGCGCGGGCCGCGATCTCGGGGACCACCCCGCCGAACCGGGCGTGCTCGTCCATGCTCGACGCGAGCGCGTGGCCGAGCAGCCGCCCGTCCCGGACGAGCCCCGCGCCCGTCTCGTCGCAGGACGATTCGATCCCGAGGACTACCGGAGAGCCCACGTGTCACCCTTTCACCGCAGCCGCTTATTGCGACCTATGTGCAATAAGGCTACGGCACGCCGGGCCGCCGCCCCGCTGCCCCACCTGCGGCGCAGGTCTGCCACCTCACACCGGCAGCCCCGTCGGTTCCTTGATCCGCTTCATGATGATCTGCGAGTTGACCTCGGTGATCCCCGTCAGCGCGGTCAGCTGCTCGATCCACAGCCGCTCGTACGCCCGCAGGTCCGCGACCGCGATCCGCAGCAGGCAGCCCGGGCTGCCGAAGAGCCGGTAGGCCTCGATCACGTCCGGAATGTCCTGGAGGGCCGCCTCGAAGGCCTCGACGGACTCGCGGTCGCGGCGCACCTCGACCGAGACCAGCACCTCGAAGCCGCGCCCGACGGCGTCCGGGTCGATCACCGCGCGGTAGCCCTGGATCACCCCGTCCTGTTCCAGTTGGCGCACGCGGCGCATGCAGGGGGAGGGGGTGAGGCCCACTCGCTGGGCCAGCTCCTGGTTGCTGAGCCGCCCGTCCTTCTGGAGCTCACGCAATATTTCACGGTCGATGGCGTCCATGGCGCAATCATCCCCCACGCTGTGTTAAATCCCGGGCTGAAGTGGCAATCCTATTGCGCGTAGATGTTTCTATGATTGCCCGGATACGCACACACGTACGGGGGCTACGCGCGGAAAGGCAGGCAGCCGTGGGACGGATCGTCGTCATCAGCACCGGCGGGACGATAGCGAGCCGCTGGCAGGGTTCCGGATTCGCGGCCGACGCCGACGGCAGCGAGGTCATGGCGACCGCGCCGCTGCCCGAGGGCATCACCGTCGAGATCGTCGACCTGTTCAGCGTGAACAGCCCCCGCCTCACCACCGCCCACCAGCTCACCCTGCTGCGCACCGTGCACGAGGTGCTCGCCGACCCCGGCGTGCAGGGCGTCGTGGTCACCCACGGCACGGACACCCTCGAAGAGTCCGCCTTCCTGGTCGACCTGCACCACCACGACCCGCGCACGGTCGTCTTCACCGGCTCGCAGCTGCCCATGGGCGCCGAGGACGGCGACGGCCCCGGCAACCTCTACGACGCCCTGCTCACCGCGGCCACCACCCGCGGGCTCGGCGTCCTCATCGCCTTCGCCGGGCGGGTCCACGCCGCGCGCGGCACCGTCAAGACCCAGACGCTGACCGCCGACGCCTTCGCGAACCCCTCCGGCGAACAGCTCGGCAAGGTCGGCTTCGGCAAGGTCACCGTACTGCGCCACCCGGTCCGCCCCGCGCCGCTCGCGCTGCCCGCTATGCCCGAACTGCCGCCCCGCGTCGACATGGTGATGCACCACGCCGACGCCGACCCGACGCTGTTCCAGGCGGCCCTCGCCGCCGGAGCCCAGGGAGTGGTCCTCGTCGCCACGGGTGCGGGCAACGCCACCCCCGAGATCGTGGAAGCGGTACGCGCCGCCACCGCGCGCGGCGTCCTGGTGGCGCTCACCACCCGCGTGGCGGCCGGTCCGGTCACCGAGATCTACACCCAGGGCGGAGCCGTCGACCTGGTCGCCGCCGGCGCGGTACCGACCGGCACCCTGCGCGCCGGGCAGGCCCGCATCGCGGTCCTCTCCGCGCTCCTGGCCGGTCAGGACCCGGCCGAGCGGGTGCGGATCCTGCACCGGTCGCTCGTCTCCGAGGCTCCGGTCCTCGTCGACGCCTGACCACCCCGGATCCGGGCCGCCCGTCGCGGGCGGCCCGGCCCGGGGACAAGGGCAGGACCGCCCGCCCGCTCACGTCGTCGGAGGCAGGTCCCGCCCGAAAGCGGCCAGCAGCTGGTCCGCCGCCGAGGTCGCGGTCACCGTGCCCGCCCGCACCCCGGCCTCCAGGTCCGGCGCCAGCTCCCGTACCGCGGGGTCCGCGCGCAGCCGTCCCAGCAGTTCATCGCGGACCATCGACCAGGTCCACTCCACCTGCTGCGCCGCCCGCTTGGCCGTCAGCCGGCCGTCGGCCTCCAGCACCCGGCGGTGCTGCTCCAGCCGGTTCCACACCTCGTCCAGCCCCGCCGACTCGCGGGCGCTGCACGTCAGCACCGGCGGGGTCCAGGCCGCGTCCACCGGGTGCATCAGCCGCAGCGCACCGGCGAGTTCGCGGGCGGCCGCCCGGGCGTCGCGCTCGTGCGGGCCGTCGGCCTTGTTCACGGCCAGGACGTCGGCCAGCTCCAGGACGCCCTTCTTGATGCCCTGGAGCTGGTCGCCCGTCCGCGCCAGGGACAGCAACAGGAACGAGTCGACCATCCCGGCCACCGTCGTCTCGGACTGGCCGACGCCGACCGTCTCCACGAGCACCACGTCGTAGCCCGCGGCCTCCATGACGATCATCGACTCGCGGGTCGCCTTCGCGACCCCGCCCAGGGTGCCCGCCGAGGGCGACGGCCGGACGAAGGCCGCCGGATCCACCGCCAGGCGCTCCATCCGGGTCTTGTCGCCCAGGATCGAACCGCCCGTGCGGGTGGAGGACGGGTCCACGGCCAGCACCGCCACCCGGTGGCCGAGCCCGGTCAGCATCGTGCCGAAGGCGTCGATGAACGTCGACTTGCCCACGCCCGGCACCCCGCTGATGCCGATCCGGCGCGCGGCCCCCGCGTGCGGCAGCAGCTCCTTCAGCAGTCGCTGCGCCAGCACGCGGTGATCGGGGCGGGTGGACTCGACGAGGGTGATGGCGCGCGCGATGTGCGCGCGCTTCCCGTCGAGCACACCCTTGGCGTAGGCCTCGATGTCGATCTTCGGGGGCATCGGCTCGCCGCCCCGCCTACAGCTCGTGGCCGAGTTCGGCGGCCAGCCGCGTCACCAGGTCGTGCGCCGCGTCCGGGATGACCGTGCCGGGCGGGAACACCGCCGTGGCCCCCATCTCCAGCAGCGTCGGCACGTCCGCGGGCGGGATCACCCCGCCGACCACGATCATGATGTCCTCGCGCCCCTCGTGCGCGAGCTGCTCGCGCAGCGCCGGCACGAGCGTGAGGTGACCGGCCGCCAGCGAGGACACGCCCACCACGTGGACGTCCGCCTCGACCGCCTGGCGGGCCACTTCCTCCGGCGTCTGGAACAGCGGGCCGACGTCCACGTCGAAGCCCAGGTCGGCGAAGGCGGTCGCGATCACCTTCTGGCCGCGGTCGTGCCCGTCCTGGCCCATCTTGGCCACCAGGATGCGCGGACGACGGCCCTCCGCCTCCTCGAACCGGTCCACCAGGGCGCGGGTGCGCTCGACCGACGGGGACTCGCCTGCTTCGCTGCGGTACACACCCGAGATGGTACGGATCTGGCTCGCGTGCCGCCCGTACACCTTCTCCAGGGCGTCCGAGATCTCGCCCACGGTCGCCTTCGCGCGCGCCGCGTCCACGGCCAGCTTGAGGAGGTTGCCCTCCAGCCCGGCGCCGGCGCCGCGCTCGGCGGCGTTCGTCAGGGCCCGCAGGCAGTCCTGCGTCACCGCCTCGTCGCGCTCCTCGCGCAGCCGCCGCAGCTTGGCGATCTGCTGGGTGCGCACCGAGGAGTTGTCCACCTTGAGCACGTCGATCAGCTCGTCGGTCTCCACCCGGTACTTGTTCACCCCGATGACCGGCTGCCGACCGGAGTCGATGCGCGCCTGCGTACGGGCCGCGGCCTCCTCCACCCGCAGCTTCGGGATGCCCGCGTCGATGGCCTGCGCCATACCGCCGGCCGCCTCGACCTCCTCGATGTGCTGCCACGCCCGGCGGGCCAGGTCGTAGGTCAGCTTCTCGACGTACGCGCTGCCGCCCCACGGGTCGATCACCCGGCAGGTCCCCGACTCCTGCTGGAGCAGCAGCTGGGTGTTGCGGGCGATCCGCGCCGAGAAGTCCGTCGGCAGCGCGAGCGCCTCGTCGAGGGCGTTGGTGTGCAGCGACTGGGTGTGCCCCTGTGTCGCCGCCATCGCCTCGATACAGGTGCGCGTCACGTTGTTGAAGACGTCCTGCGCCGTCAGCGACCAGCCCGAGGTCTGCGAATGGGTGCGCAGGGAAAGGGACTTGGCGTTCTTCGGGTCGAACTGCTTGACCAGGCGCGCCCACAGCAGGCGTGCGGCCCGCAGCTTGGCGACCTCCATGAAGAAGTTCATGCCGATCGCCCAGAAGAAGGACAGGCGCGGCGCGAAGGCGTCCACGTCCATCCCGGCGCCCAGCCCCGCCCGCAGGTACTCCACCCCGTCGGCCAGTGTGTACGCCAGCTCCAGGTCGGCGGTCGCCCCCGCCTCCTGGATGTGGTAGCCGGAGATCGAGATCGAGTTGTACCGCGGCATCTTCTGCGAGGTGAAGGAGAAGATGTCGGAGATGATCCGCATCGACGGTTTCGGCGGATAGATGTAGGTGTTGCGGACCATGAACTCTTTGAGGATGTCGTTCTGGATGGTCCCCGCGAGCTGGTCGGGGGAGACCCCCTGCTCCTCCGCCGCCACGATGTACAGCGCCAGCACGGGCAGCACCGCGCCGTTCATCGTCATCGACACCGACATCTTGTCCAGCGGGATGCCGTCGAACAGCTGGCGCATGTCGTAGATCGAGTCGATCGCCACGCCCGCCATGCCGACGTCGCCGGTCACGCGCGGGTGGTCGCTGTCGTAGCCGCGGTGCGTCGGCAGGTCGAAGGCCACCGACAGGCCCTTCTGGCCCGAGGCGAGGTTGCGCCGGTAGAAGGCGTTCGACTCCTCGGCCGTGGAGAATCCCGCGTACTGCCGGATCGTCCAGGGCTGGTTGACGTACATCGTCGGGTACGGGCCGCGCAGGTACGGGGCCACGCCCGGGTAGGTAGCCAGGAAGTCCAGGCCCTCCAGGTCCCGCCCGGTGTACAGCTGCTTGACGCCGATGCCCTCCGGGGTCTCCCACAGCAGGTCGTCCGTGGCGGAGCCGGTGGACTCCTTCACGGCCGCCCGCCACTGCTCCTCGGACCCGGCGGGAGCGGTCCCGCCGAGCGCCAGCTCGGAGAAATCGGGGATGCTCACGAGGTCACTCCCATCCGGTCGAGTACGGAGGACAGCACGGCGACCGCGTCGCAGCCGGCGAAGACGTACTCGTCCACATCGGCCGCGCAGGTGCCCGGGCGTCCGGCGAGGAACACGGTCGTCGCGCCCGCGGCGCGCAGTGCGGCCGCCACCGCCGCGGCCTGCTCCTCGTACAGCGTGTCACTGGAGCACAGCACGGCCATGCCGTCGGCGCCGCTCGCCGCGTAGGCGGCGGCAGCCGTTTGCGCGTCCACGGACACCGGGTCGTGCACCGCCTCGACGCCGCCGGCCTGGAACAGGTTGGAGGCGAAGGTGGCCCGCGCGGTGTGCGCGGCGGCCGGACCCAGCGCCGCCAGGAACACCCGCGGCCGGGACCCGGTCGCGGCCAGGTGCGCGTCGGACCGGGCGCGCAGCGCCTCGAAGGCCTCGTCGCGGCGGACCCGCGGCAGCCCGCCCGAGGGTCCGGCGGGCGCGCTCTCGCGGACCACCGGCTTCTCGGACAGCTGTGGGAACTCGCTGACACCGGTGATCGGTTCGCGCCGCTTGGCGAGCTTCGCGGAGCGCGCGGCCCAGGTGGCGGCCAGGCGTTCGGCGACCAGCCCCGAGCGCAGCGCGGCCGGCTGGCCGCCCGCCTTCTCGACCGTCTGGAAGAACTCCCAGGCGGCGTGCGCGAGTTCGTCGGTCAGCTGCTCGACGTACCAGGAGCCGCCCGCCGGGTCGATCACCCGGGCCAGGTGCGACTCCTCCATCAGGATCGTGGAGGTGTTGCGGGCGATCCGGCGCGCGAAGGCGTCCGACAGCCCGAGTTCGTGGTCGAAGGGGAGCACGGTGACCGAATCCGCCCCGCCCACGCCCGCGGCCATGCAGGCCACGGTGGTGCGCAGCATGTTCACCCACGGGTCGCGCCGGGTCATCATCACCGGCGAGGTCACGGCGTGCTGGCGCTGGGCACCCGCCTCCGCGGCCCCGCAGGCCTCGGCGATCCGGGCCCACAGGCGGCGCGCGGCCCGCAGCTTGGCGATGGTGAGGAACTGGTCGGCGGTGGCCGCGTAGCGGAACTCCAGCTGCCCCAAGGCCGCCGCCGTGTCGAGGCCCGCCTCGGTGAGCGCCCGCAGGTAGGCCACGCCGGTGGCCAGGGAGAGCCCCAGCTCCTCGGCCGCCGAGCCGCCGGCCTCGTGGTAGGGGAGGGCGTCCACGGTCAGGGCGCGCAGGCCGGGCCAGTCGGCCGCGGTCTCGCGGGCCAGCTCCACCGCGCCGGACAGGTCCAACGCCTCGCCGGTACGGGCCTCGTGGCCCAGCGGGTCGGCGCCGAGGCTGCCGCGGGCGTCCGCCGGGGCCACCCCGCGCTCGGCGTACAGGCCCAGCAGCGCCCGGGCCGCCGCGTCGTAGGCGGCTCCGGCGTCCAGGGCGACCGGCGCGAGGTCGAGGTAGACCCCGTCCAGCGCGCGGGCCAGACCCTCGACCGGGACGCCGCTGCGGCCGACGGTCAGCCACAGCGAGGTGACCCCGTTCTCCAGGTCGGCGAGCACGGCCTCGTTCAGGAGGGCCGGATCGGTGTGGGTGAGCCGCTGGCGCACGTCCCAGCCGCCGGCGGCGGTCCCCTCGGGCCGGCCCCCGCGCAGGAACGGCGCGAATCCGGGCAGGCCGATGGCGCCGGTGTCGGCGGAGCCCCCGGACGCGGGTGCGGTGTAGAGCGGGCGCGTACTGAGCCCGTCCTCGAGCGTGGTGGACAACGCGTTCTCAGCTGCCTCGCCGGATGCTTCCTTGCCCGACTTGCGCAGTACGCCCTCTACCAGGCGCTGCCACTGCTCATGCGTCGCGTCAGGGAACTCGGCGGCCAGGGAAAGCCCGTCATCAGGCAGGACCGTCATGGCTCGAATGCTAGGGGCGCCGCTAAAGCGAAGCCATAACCCCCCTATGTGATCTCGCACTCCCAGTTCTTGTCAGGTTCAGGACAGAGCGGCGGGATCCCGGAACAGCGGACCGAGCAGCACGGTGGCAGCGGCCTGCGGAAGTACGGCGGGCCCCGCGTGCGGGGCGACGATCCGGCCCGGGCCCGCCGCCGCCGGGGACAGCTCCGCGGCGGCCGCGCGGATGTCCTCCAGATAGCCCTCGTGCAGCACGCTCGACAGCTCGCTGATCACCATGACGGCCGGGTTGAACACGTCGAAGAGCAGCGCGGCCGCACCGCCGACCGCCCGGGCCCGCTCGCGCAGCAGCGCGTCCGCGCGCGGGTCGCCGGTGGCCGCCGCGTCGACCAGCATCCCCACGGAGGGGTCCGGCACGATGCCCCGGCGCACCGCCTCCGCCCCGAGCGCCGTGTCCGAGGCGGCCGCCTGCAGGCAGCCGGTACGTCCGCACGCGCACGCCGCGGCCGACCCGGGCACCGGCAGGTGCGCCACGTCCCCGGCCGCCGCCCCCGGCCCCTGGTGGACCGTGCCCTCGATGCCGAAGGCGGCGTCGACCACGTTGCCGATGAAGAGGTGCACCAGGCTGCGCCGGGCCTGCGGGTGCCCGAAGAGGATCTCCGCGTGCCCGACGGCGCGCGCGTGGTTGTCCACCCGGACCGGCACCTCCAGGGCGCGGGACAGCGAGGCGGCCAGCGGTACGTCGTGCCAGCCCAGGGCCTCGTGCCGGACGACCGTCCCGGTGTCCGGGCGCACCCAGCCGCCCAGCGCGACGCCGACCCCCAGCAGGGGGCGCGCGCCGCGGGTCTGCGCCAGGAACGGGCCCAGTTCGGCGGCGAGGCGGCCGGTGAGCCGGTCCGGGGACGGTGTCTCCTCGTACGGGAGCGCCCGCCGGGCCAGCACCTGCCCGCGCAGGTCGACCAGCCCGAGGACGGCGCTGCGCACCCCGATGTGCAGCGCCCCCGCCACCGGGCCGCCGACCGCCCCGGTGTGCAGGTCCAGCGGCACCCGGGGCCGGCCCGCCGCCGTGCCCGGGCCGGCCGGGGGTGCGGGCACCTCGCGCAGCAGGCCGCGCCGCACCAGCAGGGTCGTCTGCCGGGACACGGCGGCCGGGCTCAGCCCGCACAGCCCGGACACCGCGCTGCGGGCGACGGGCCCGTGATCCAGCACGGCCCGCAGCACGGCGGCGGCATTGGCCACGGCCCGCCCGTCCCCCGCGCTGCGGCCCCCGGCCGCCACCTGCCCAACCCCCACGCGCCCTCCTCGACTGTCCCCCCGATCATGCCGGACCACCGGGCGCTACCTGGGCCACAGTCAGCCTCGCCGGCGTCTGAGGCGCCCCCGGAGGGCAGGGCCGGGCGCGGCCGGTGACGCGCCGGTGCGCACGTCCGGGCTGCGCCGCGTGTCCGACGCGCGGCTCGCGGGCCCTCCGGGGGCGCCTCAATCGCCGGCGAGGCTGGGATGTGGGCCGCCTTCGGTGTCGGGCCCCGTCGGCGATTGCGCGAGCCGCCCCGCCTCCGGCGTCGGGGTGCCGCCCTCCAGCCCCGCCGGCGTTTGAGGCTCCCCTGGAGGGCTGGGTCCGCTGCGGGGCGCGGCCGGTGCGCTCGGCAAGGCCGCGCCCGGACCGGATGGGGCGGGGGCGTGGCGGGCGCGTTGCGGGGGCGTGAAATCCGGGAGGGGCGATCATGCGCCATACGGCCTGCGCGCCTTGCCAGGGGATCGGCGGAACTGCAGGTCAGGGTAGGTGGAGCGGCACTCACCCCGGCCCCCCACTGGCCGGTTCCCACCCCTCCCCCCGGGGGTTGACCCGCCCCGGACCCCCTGACAGTCTCCGAGCCATGTCCGCGACTGCACGCATCGTCTCGCGGCTCCACACCCCCGGCGGCGCGTGTTCCGCCGTTCCGGGCGGATGTCCGGGCCGCTGTCCGGCCCCCTGCCGGGCCTGACCGCCCGCTCACGTCCCACCGCGCCCCGCCCCGCCGCCCCCGGTCGGCCGACGCCGCGCACCCCTGCCCGTACCCCTGCCCCGCCCCGGCTCCACCCCCGGTCCCACGGCACCCGTACGCCCACCCCTATTTCTTCCGCTGCGGAAAGAACATCAGGAGGCCTCCCATGAGCACCAGCACCCTCACCGAGACCGACACCCACACCCACACCCACACCGACACCCTCACCGTCACCAAGGTCGGCGGCCGCATCGGCGCCGAGATCGGCGGCGTCCGCCTCGGCGGCGACCTCGCCCCCGAGACCGTCACCCGGATCCGCACCGCGCTCCTCACCCACAAGGTCGTCTTCTTCCGGGGCCAGGGCCACCTCGACGAGGCCGGCCACGAGGCCTTCGCGCAGCTCCTCGGCACCCCCGTCGCGCACCCCACCGTCCCCTCCGCGGACGGCCGTTACGCCCTCGGCATCGACTCCCACCACGGCGCCCGCGCCAACCAGTGGCACACCGACGTCACCTTCGTCCCCGCCTACCCCGCCTTCTCCATCCTGCGGGCCGTCACCATCCCGCCCTACGGCGGCGACACCCTGTGGGCCAACACCGCCACCGCCTACGCCGGCCTCCCCGCCCCGCTGCGCGCCCTCGCCGACTCCCTGCGCGCCGTCCACTCCAACGAGTACGACTACGCCGCGCTGCGCCCCGACGCCCTGCCCGAGGCCCTCGCCCAGTACCGCGAGGTGTTCACCTCCACCTCCTTCCTGACCGAGCACCCGGTGGTCCGCGTCCACCCCGAGACCGACGAACGCGCCCTGCTGCTGGGCAACTTCGTCCAGCGCCTCGACGGCCTGACGGGCCGCGACTCCCGCGCCCTCCTCGACCTCTTCCAGGCGCACATCGAGCGCCCCGAGAACACCGTCCGCTGGCGGTGGAGCGCCGGTGACGTCGCCATCTGGGACAACCGCGCCACCCAGCACTACGGCGTCGACGACTCCGACGACCACGAGCGCATCCTGCGCCGGGTCACCGTCGACGGCGACGTCCCGGTCGGCCCCGACGGCCGCCCCTCCCGCCTGATCAGCCCCGAGGCCGTCCCCGCCCCCTCCTTCGGCATCCCCTCCGGAGCCTCCGGAGCCGGAGCCGGAGCCGGAGCCTCCGGAGCCGAAGCAGCCCCGGCCGCCGCCGCGCCCTCCGCCTGACCCCGCCCCGTACGACGCCCAAGGAGCCCCCGTGGCCAGCATCCTCGCCCTCACCGGCAGTCCCTCCCCGCACTCCCGTACCGCGGTCGTCGCCGGCCACGTCCTGCGGCGCCTGTCCCACTCCGGCTTCGCGACCTCGCACCTGCCCGTCCGCGAACTCCCCGCCGCCGACCTGCTCGCCGCCCGCGGCGGCCAGCCCGAGCTGCGCCGGGCCCTGGCCGCCGTGGCCGCGGCGGACGGGCTGGTCATCGCGACCCCCGTCTACAAGGCCTCGTACACGGGCCTGCTCAAGGCCTTCCTCGACCTGCTGCCGCAGGACGGCCTGGCCGGCAAGACCGTCCTGCCGCTCGCCACCGGCGGCAGCCTCGCCCACGTCCTGACCCTCGACTACGCCCTGCGCCCGGTGCTCACCGCGCTCGGCGCCCGCCACGTCACCGCGGGCCGCTTCGTCCTCGACTCCTCCGTCGAGCGCGGCGACGGCCCCGACCGGCTGCGCCCCGAGGCCGAACTCGACCTCTACCAGGCCGTCGACGAGTTCGCCGGCGCCTTGCGCACGCACGCTGCGCCCCGCCCCGACTCCACGCTGACCACCGCCCCGTAACCGTCCCACCGCCCCCAGAAGGACCAGTCATGCCCGCGACATCCACCCGGACCACCACCTCCCGACGCCAGTTCCTCGCCCTGCTCGGCATCTCGGCGGCCGCGGTGAGCTGCGGCACGGCCACGGCCTCCTCCGGCGGGGGCGCCCAGCTCAAGAAGCTCAAGTACCAGGGCGCGGTCGGCGCGGTCACGCTGCCCGAACTCGCCGCGGACCTCGGCTACCTGGGCGACGTGACCCTCGACTGGGTCGGCAACACCATCAGCGGCCCCCAGGACATCCAGTCCGCCGCCACCGGCCAGACCCACTTCGGCGGAGCCTTCAACGGCGCCGTGGTCAAACTCGCCGCGGGCAAGGCCCCGATCAAGGCCGTCATCTCCTACTACGGCTCCGACCAGTACTCCTACGGCGGCTACTACGTCCTGGAGGACAGCCCGATCCGCTCGGCCCGCGACCTCATCGGCAAAAAGGTCGGCATGAACACCCTGGGCGCCCACTATCAGGCGCTCCTGGACATCTACCTCAGCCGGGGCGGCCTCTCCAAGGCGGACGCGGCCAAGGTGGAGGCGCTGGTGATACCGCCGGTCAACACCGAACAGGCGCTGCGGCAGAAGCAGATCGAGGTCGGCGTGCTCAGCGGCGTCCTGCGCGACAAGGCACTGGCCACCGGCGGCATCCGGCCCCTGTTCACCGACTACCAGCTCCTCGGGGCGTTCAGCGCCGGTTCGTACGTGATGACCCAGCGCTTCATCAAGGAGAACCCCGACACCGTCCGTACGTTCGTCACCGGCGTCGCCAAGGCCATCGAGTGGTCGCGCGTCACCCCGCGCGAGGAGGTGATCGCCCGGATGACCGCGATCGTCAAGAAGCGCGGCCGCAACGAGGACACCACCACCCTGCAGTACTGGCACTCGTACGGAGTGGCCGAGGCGGGCGGCCGGATCGGGGACAAGGAGTTCCAGCTCTGGCTCGACTGGCTGGGGGAGCGCGGCGAGATCAAGAAGGGGCAGCTCAAGGCCGCCGACCTCTACACCAACGAGTTCAGCGGTTACCGGAAGGGGGCCTGAACGCCATGGCGAAGATCGTCTTCGAAGCGGTCACCAAGACCTTCCCGTCCGCGTCCCGGGGAGACTTCACCGCCCTCGACGGCATCGACCTCTCCATCCCGGCGGGGGAGTTCCTGGTCGTCGTCGGACCCAGCGGCTGCGGCAAGTCCACCCTCCTCGACCTGCTCGGCGGCCTGACCCGGCCGAGCGGCGGCCGGATCCTGCTCGACGGCGAGCCGGTCACCGGCCCGGGCCTGGACCGGGGCATCGTCTTCCAGCAGTACGCGCTGTTGCCGTGGCGCACGGCGCTGGGCAACATCGAGTTCGGCCTGGAGGCCACCGGCGTACCGCGCCGCCAACGCGCCGCGAGGGCGCGGGAGTTCCTGGACCTGGTCGGGCTCACCGGCTTCGGTGACCGGCACCCGCACGAACTGTCCGGCGGGATGCGCCAGCGCGTCGCCATCGCCCGCGCGCTGGCCTACGACCCCGACGTGCTGCTGATGGACGAACCCTTCGCGGCGCTCGACGCCCAGACCCGCGAATCCCTCCAGGACGAACTGCGACGGATCTGGCAGGCCACCGGCAAGACCGTCGTCTTCATCACGCACAGCATCGAGGAGGCGGTGTACCTCGGTCAGCGCGTCGCGGTCATCACCTCCCGCCCCGGCCGCATCAAGGAGATCGTCCCGGTCTCCCTCGGGGACCGCGCGAGCCGCCTCGTGGGCGAGGACCTCCGCTCCAGCCCCGAATTCGCCCGCCACCGCCACGAGATCTGGACCCTGCTCCACGACGAGGTGGCCCGTGCCCAGCAACTGGAGAAGGAGCAGGCCACCGTATGAGCACTGACACCCGTACCCCGGTCCAGCCCACACCGGCCCCGCCGACGCTTGAGGCGCCGCCGGAGGCACCCGCCGCCCAGCCCGCACCGGCACCCGGCACTCAGCCGGCCCCCGCACCCGCCGCCCGGCCGGCCCCGGCACGCGCAGCCGAGCGCGGCAGGTTCGGGCACCGGCTCCGCGGCGCAGCCGTCCGCTCCGCCGCCCTCGTCGCGCTGCTCCTCGTATGGGAGACCGCGCCCCGCCTCGGCCTGGTGGACCGGACCTTCCTGCCCCCCTTCAGCGAGGTCGCCGTCGCCTGGTGGGAGCTGCTCGCCGACGGACAGTTGGGCGAACACACCTGGGCCAGCCTGGTCCGCTCCTTCGGCGGCTTCGGGATCGCCGTGGTCGTCGCCGTACCGCTCGGCCTGCTCATCGGCTGGTACCGGCCGGTCGCGGAACTGCTCGGCCCGCTGCTGGAGGTGTTCCGCAACACCGCCGCCCTCGCGCTGCTCCCCGTCTTCGTCCTGCTGCTCGGCATCGGCGAGACCTCGAAGATCTCGATGGTCGTCTACGCCTGCGTCTGGCCCGTCCTGCTGAACACCATCAGCGCCGTCCGGGGGGCGGACCCCACCCTGGTCCGGCTCGCCCGCTCGATGGACCTCTCCACCCTGCGGCTGTTCCAGAAGGTGATCCTGCCGTCCTCCGTGCCGACCATCTTCACCGGCATCCGGCTGGCCGGAGCGGTCTCCATCCTGGTCCTCGTCGCCGCCGAGATGATCGGTGCCAAGGCGGGCCTCGGCTACCTGATCAATGCCTCGCAGTTCAACTTCGCGATCCCCCAGATGTACGCCGGGATCATCACCATCTCCGCGATCGGCGTGGCCTTCAACCAGCTCCTCGTCTCGATCGAACGCCGCCTGAGCCTGTGGCGCGTCCCGGCCGCCGGCTGACGCCCGCGCCCCCTCACCGCGCTCGCTCCCCCCCCTGCTCCCCTTACTCCCCGCTGAGGACCCCGCCATGACCACCGACTCCCGCCGCACCCTCCACCTCAACGCCTTCCTGATGAACGCGGGCCACCACGACGCCGCCTGGCGCCACCCCGACAGCACCCCCGAGCGGGTCACCGACCTGCGCTACTTCCAGGAACTGGCCAGGACCGCCGAACGGGGGCTGCTCGACTCGATCTTCTTCGCCGACGGCCTCGCCCTGTGGGGCAAGGCCCGCTACAACGCCCTCGGCGGCTTCGAGCCGCTGACCCTGCTCTCCGCCATCGCCGCCGTCACCGAGCACATCGGCCTGATCGCGACCGTCTCCACCACCTTCAACGAGCCCTTCCACACGGCCCGCAAGTTCGCCTCCCTCGACCACCTCAGCAACGGCCGCGCCGGATGGAACATCGTCACCTCGGGCACCGTCGACGAGGCCCGCAACTTCAACCAGGAAGAGCACCTGGAGCACGGCCTGCGCTACGACCGGGCCCGCGAGTTCCTCGACGTGGCCACCAAGCTGTGGGACAGCTGGGACGACGACGCGATCGTCCTGGACAAGGAGGGCGGGATCTACGCCGACACCGACAAGCTGCACCCGGCCGCCCACCGCGGCGAGTACTTCGGCGTGGCGGGTCCGCTGAACGTGCCGCGTTCGCCGCAGGGCCACCCGCTCCTGGTGCAGGCCGGTTCCTCCGAGGACGGCAAGGAGTTCGCCGCGCGCTACGCGGAGGCCGTCTTCACCGCGCAGCAGACCCTCGCCGACGGCCAGACCTTCTACAAGGACCTCAAGTCCCGCCTCGCCCGCTACGGACGGGCCGAGAGCGACCTGCTCGTCCTGCCCGGCATCGCCCCGGTCATCGGTTCGACCGAGGCCGAGGCCAAGGCCCTCGAACAGCGCCTGACCGACCTCCAGGTGCCGGAGTACGGACTGGCCCAGCTCTCCGGCATGCTCGGCACCGACCTCACCGGCCTCCCCCTGGACGGGCCGCTGCCGGACCTGCCCGAGGAGCGCGACATCAACGGCAACAAGAGCCGGTTCACGCTCGTCGCCGAACTCGCCCGCCGGGACGGCCTCACCCTGCGCGAACTGATCGCCCGGCTCGGCGCCGGCCGCGGCCACCGCGTCTTCGCGGGGACCCCGGAGCAGATCGCCGACCAGCTGGAGCAGTGGTTTACCCAGGGCGCGGCCGACGGCTTCAACATCATGGCGCCCGTCCTGCCCACCGGGCTCACCGACTTCGTCGACCACGTGGTGCCGATCCTGCAGAAGCGCGGTCTCTTCCGCACCGAGTACACCGGACGCACCCTGCGCGAGAACTACGGCCTCGCCCGCCCGGTAAGCCGTTACGCCGCCACGGCGGACGCGCTCTGACGCGGCGCGGGCACGGTCCGCCGCCCCCGGGCGTACCGGACCGGCGGGAACGGCCGGTCGGGCGGACACCTCCGCCCGCCCGGCCGTTCCCCGTCCCCGCGCGGACTCAGACGCTCAGCACGATCTTGCCCCGGGTCCGGCCGGCCCGGCTGATCTCCCATGCCTTCGCCGCCTCGGCGAGCGGCAGCACGTGCTCCACGTTCACCACCAGCGCGCCGCTGTCCGCCAGTTCGGCGAGCGCGGTCAGGTCGGCGGTGTCGGGACGTACCCACAGCTGGTGCGCGCCCTTGGTCGCGGCCTCGTAATCGGCGATGGAGACCACCCGGTCCCGCTGCTTGACCAGGCCCTGGAGCAGTTCGACGGCCCCGTCCCCGAAGAAGTCGAGGCCCGCGTCGATGCCGTGGGGCGCCAGCGCGCTGATCCGGTCGGCCAGTCCTTCGCCGTAGAGCACGGGCTCGGCGCCCAGGGAGCGCAGGTAGTCGTGGTTGTGCGTCCCGGCCGTGCCGATCACCCGGGCGCCCAGGGCGACGGCGATCTGCACGCCCAGCGAACCGGTGCCGCCCGCCGCCGAGTGGATGACGACGGTCTCGCCCGCCGTGACGTTCACGCGCTTCAGGGACTGGTAGGCGGTGAGCCCGGCCAGCGGGATGCCCGCGGCCTGCTCGAAAGTCAGCTCGCGGGGCTTGCGGGCGAGGGTGCGCACGGGAGCCGACACCAGTTCGGCGTAGGTGCCGAGCTGCACCCATTCCTTGCGGAGGTAGCCGTACACCTCGTCGCCCACGGCGTAGTCGAAGGTGTCGGCGCCGACGGCTTCGACGACTCCGGCGACGTCCCAGCCGGGTATGACCGGGTAGCGCACCTCCAGGGTCGGATCGAGGTATCCGGCGGCGATCTTCCAGTCGACGGGGTTGACCCCCGCGGCCCTGACCCGGACGAGCACTTCGCCGGGCCCCACCTTGGGTTCGGGCGCGTCGACGAGTTCGAGGGTGCCGGGAGTGCCGTCGGTGCCGTACGCGGAGTAAGTGATTGCCTTCATGATCACTCCAACTACCCCTGCTGCAGGGCTATTCCGGAGCGGGTACGGCGGAATCAGGCCGATCAGGCGGGCAGGCTGTTGCGGTGGGAGAGCCGCCGGGCGGCGCTCAGCAGGGCCTGGATCCGGGCCCCCGAGCGCTCGACGTCATCCAAGGGGGAGGGGAAGGGCAGGCGGACGTCGCGGTGCCCGGCGCGGTCTTCGAGGCGCAGGGTGATCCCGTACCGGTCCAGGGCGAGCGGCAGCGCGCGCAGCACCCCGGGGGCGGGCGGCGGCTGGACCAGCCGCAGGAGCAGGGTGACCAGATCGTGGTGGTCGTCGAACAGGTGCGTGAGCATGCCCGCCTCGTAGTCGGCGAGCGGGTCGGGGCGGGCCTCGTCGAGCTCGGTGAGACCGATGTACGAGCGGCCCTCGTCCGTCTCCAGGACCGCCCGGCCGAATTCCACGCACGTGCCGGCGCCGCTGCCGTCCGAACCGTCGGCGTACGGGGTCAGGAGGTGGCCGAGGACCGTGACCCGCGCGCGGACCCGGTCGCGTACGGGGGTCGGCGCGATGTCGGTGAACTCCAGCCGGATCGCGGGCCGGTCGTCGTGCGGCGCGCAGCGGCCGGCGAGCGGGTTCCCGGCGGCGGGGCCGGCGGGGTGCCAGTGCAGGTGCCCGAGCACGTCGGCGCCGTCCAGCCGGCGGACCTCGGTGCGCACGCCGTCGACGGTCACGGTCATGGAGTGGGCGGCGGCCAGTACGGAGCGCGCGCGCTCGGCGTCGGTCGGCCGGGCGGGCGCCGGGTCGGACGCAGCGGGGTGGTCGGGGTCGCCGGACGTGCGCATGCGGATCTCTCCATCGTCCCGAGGGGTTGGTTAGGTATGCCTAACCTAACCCATCTCGGTATCGCTGAGTACCCGGCGCGCCAGCCGGTCCAGGGTCCGCGCGATCCGCTCCCGGCTCAGCCCCAGGGTGTGCCGCTGGTGGTGGTACACCTCGGGGGCCAGCGGGCTGAGCAGGATGTCCACACCGCTCTCCGGGTCCTCCATCCCCGCGTCCGCGAGCAGGGTCCGCACGTGGGCCCGCCAGTGGCTGTAGGCGGCGCCCGTGAAGCGGGCCGGGCCGTGCTCGGCGCCCAGCGCGAGCGGAAGGTGACGCTCCAGCAGGTCCAGGGCGGCGGAGTAGAAGGCGGCCATCCGCTCCGCGGCGGGTGCCCCCGGACCGAGCGGCGGCGGGCCGAAGGCCAGCTTCCCGCGCAGGATGCGCTCGTGCTCGTCCAGCAGCGCGACCGCGATCGAGCGCGGATCGGGGAAGCGGCGGTAGAGGGTGGCCCGGCCCACGCCCGCGGCCTTGGCGATGCGGTCCATCGTGACCGTCCGCGGATCGTGCTCGGCGAACAACTGCTCGGCCGCCGCGAGTATCTGCTCGTGATTGCGTAACGCGTCCACCCGCTTGACGAACCGGGGCGCGGGGGCCGTACGACCCACCGGTTCACGGACCGCGGGGAGCTCGTCGCGAGGCGTC
The DNA here is from genome assembly GCF_040611795.1 of Streptomyces sp. NPDC006529. Classification (NCBI taxonomy): domain Bacteria; kingdom Bacillati; phylum Actinomycetota; class Actinomycetes; order Kitasatosporales; family Streptomycetaceae; genus Streptomyces; species Streptomyces sp. NPDC006529. The sequence continues at coordinate 22,882 of NZ_JBEXPB010000005.1, forward strand.
ATGGCGGCGACCTTACGTGCTTCGTGTCGTTGTTGGGCTGAACGGGTGAAACGCGAGAGGATGGGGAGATGCACAAGAAGCGTCTGGCCAAGGCGGCCTGGTGAGCAGGTACGACGTCACCGATGAACAGTGGGAGGGGCTCGCGCAGGTGGTACCCCTGCGCAATCGCAACGAGTGGCCGTCCAGAGTGGACCACCGCACCATCCCGACGGCTCCCGATGCGGCCGTCGCCGCGCAGCGCCGGTTCGTGGTGATCCGGGTCCAGATCTTCGCCGACGCGCGCGAGGTGGCCGAGTACCTCATCGCGCAGATCCCCGTCCTGCTCGACCTCACGGGCGCCGACAGCGAAGTGGCCAAGCGGATCCTGGACTTCAGCAGCGGCGTGGTCTTCGGGCTCGGCAGCGGCATGCACCGGGTCGACCGCAACGTCTTCCTGCTGGCCCCCGTCGGCACCGAGGTGGAGGGGATCGCGGCCGCGGCCGTCCCCCGATCGTAGGAAGGTCGCGGCGGCGGAACGGTTCGGCGGCGCCGGGGGTGCCCGGGCGGCCCGTAGCGTCCGGGCATGGACGCCACCTTGGACACCGCCCGCAGCGGCTCCGCCGCCGCGTTACCCCCGCCTGCCCCCTTCCCGCCGGCCGCCCCGCCCCCGCCGGCGGCCCACGTGCCCGCCCCGAGGCCGTACGCCGACCGGCGCCCCGGAGCCGCCGCCCACGCGGCGCCGTACGTCGCCCGGGACGCCGCGGCCGCCCCGCGTCCCGAACCGGACGCCGCGGCCGCTCCGCACCCCGGACCGGGCGCCGCGGCGGTGCGGCACGCCCGGCCCGCCGTCACCGAGCTGCGGCTGTCCGCCTTCGCCGCCCACCGCGCGGCGGTGTTCCCGCTCGCCCCGGTCACCCTCTTCGCGGGGCCCAGCGGCAGCGGCAAGTCCCAGGTGCTGGCCGCGTACGAGGCCCTGGCGCGGCTCGGCTCCGGCGCCCTCCTGGACGAGGTGTTCCCCGACCCGGTGGCCCTCGTACCGGAACGGGCCCGCCCCGACGCCGAGCGGCGCCGCGGCTTCCGGATCGGCTGCACGGTCGACGGCCCGGTGGGTCCGGTCCGCCTCGACCTCGCCGTCCAGGCCGAACCCGCCCTGCGCGTCGTCGGCGAACGGCTCACCGCGGGCGGCCAGATCCTGCTGAACACCGCCCTGCGCGACCCCGGGCGGCGCTCGGTCCAGGCCGCCTGGCTGACCGGCGGCTCCACCGGCGTCACCCGCGCGCCCTTCCCCGACGACCGGCTCGGCACCGCGCTGCTGCCGCTGCGGGTGGCCGGCAGCACCGAGGGCCAGCGACGGGTGCTCGCCGCCGCCGAACAGGTGGTGGTCGCGCTGCGGTCGGTGTTCCCCTGCGACCCCCGACCCGCCGCGATGCGCGCCCCCGTGCCGCCCGGCGAGGGACGGCTGCGTGGCGACTGCGGCAATTTGGCCGACGTACTGCGCCGGACCCGGCAGGAGTGCGGCACCCGGTACGCACTGCTGGTCGGGGCGGCCCGGACCGGCTGCGCGGGCCCCGTCGAGGGGCTGGTGGAGCGGGCCGACACCGAGGGGCGGGTGGTGGCCGCGCTGGAGCGCGGCGTTCTCCCGGCCACCGACCTCGGGCGGCTCGGAGCGGGCGAACTGCGCTTCCTCGCCCTGGCGCTGGTCCTGCTGACCGGCCCCGGGGTGCTGGCCGTCGACCAGGCCGCCGAACTGCTGCCCGCCCAGCAGGCGCTGACCGTCCTCGCCGACGGCTTCGACCGGGGCCTCGACCGGACCCAGCGCGCCGAACTCCTGCGCCTGGCCATGCTGTCGTGCGGCCGCGGGCACGTCCGCCTGGTGGCGGCGGTGGGCGAGGAGGGCGCCGGAAACGCCCGCGAACTGCCCGGGGTGTCGGTGGTAGACCTGTCCCCATGAACGAGAACCCCTCCCCGGAACCGGACCCGGACCCGGACTCGAACCCGGACCTGGACTCGAACCCGGACCTGGACTCGAACCCGGAACAGGACCGGGCGCCGAGCCGGGCGCCGGACGAGCGGCTGGCGCTGCTCCAGCGGCGGCTGGCCGCCTTCGCGGCGGCGCGCGACTGGCAGCCCTTCCACACGCCGAAGAACCTGGCGGTGGCGCTGAGCGTGGAGGCGTCCGAACTGGTCGAGATCTTCCAGTGGCTGACGCCCGAGCAGTCGCAGCGGGTCATGGAGGACCCCGGCACCGCGCACCGTGTGGCGGATGAGGTGGCGGACGTCCTCGCGTACCTGCTGCAGTTCTGCGAGGTTCTCGGGGTGGATGTGCTCGACGCGCTGGCGGCGAAGATCGAGCGTAATGAACGTCGTTTTCCTCTGAAGGTCACTTCGGACGGGGAATGTCACTCTTCGGAGTGATGGCACTGTCCACAACCATGTTTGTGTCCACAGATTTCCGAATACCCCTGGCTTTACTGGCCCGTTGCCCTCACTCTGGGTAGTGATAGGGGAACAGCTGGGTGTCGTGCGGACGGGGGGCGGCATATGGACGCGGTACGGCTGATCGCGGCCGGCCGACACGCTCTGGCGCAGAGCGGGGCGGCGATGGACATCGTGGGCGAGGCCTGGCAGACCCAGGCGCTCGCGCAGGGAACAGGGGGCTGGCTGGCCATATCGGGGCCACCGGAGCTGAGAGCGGAGGCGCGAGGGCTGGGCGAGGCGGGGACCAGAGGCTGCGGGGTGATCGACCGCGCCGCGGTCAGCGGCGAGGGCCGGGTCCCGGACTATCCGCCCAGAGCGGCCCAGCTCACCGAGGTGTCGGATGTCCGCCAGTGCCTGCTCGGGCTCCAGGCGCTGCTGGGTGAAGTGGGGATAGCGCTGGTGGGCGTCGCCTGCGCCACGGACGAGGAGGGCCTGTACTGGCAGTGCATAGAGTCGATCGACGCGGCGGACGAGACGAGCGACCGGGTACGGGCGATCCTGCGCAAGATGACGGTGCGCGAGCGCGGTTCCGCCTCGGGGGTGGTCTGAGCGGGCCCGGCAGCGGAGGGGCGCGGGCGGCCCGTCGGGGTCCCGCCGTGCGGGGCGGCGGGCCGCGCGCGTCGCCGGACCCGTTCAGCGCACCGTGGACGGCTGCTCGCTCGCGGGGGCGCGGTCGGGGGCGCCGGGGCCCTGGTGGCTCAGGTGGCCTCGGCGGCTCCGGCGGAGCGGACAGCGGCCGACTGGAGATCGGCGTCGAGATCGCAGAGGTCGGCGTTCAGCGCCGCCATCAGCTCCTCCATCTGCTGCAGCAGCCCCTTCGGCGCTCCGCCGCTCGGGGCGCCGGCGCCGGCCTCTTGGGGGAGCGGGTGCTCCGCTGCTTGTCCGGTCTGTCCTGAGCGCTCGGGCACGGACTCGTGGGACATGGCGGCCTCCTCGGCCCCGGCCCTTCCGGGGAGGGAAGGGGGGTGGTGGACGCGCTGACGCAAGCCGCCGGCGCGCGGTCCGGCGGTCCGGCTCCGTCGGGAAAACGATCCCCTTCGGCGCCGGTCACTGGCGCGGCCGGGCGCGGCCCTTGCGGGTGACCCGGATTCACCCGGGCGGGGCGCGGGGCAGGATGGGGAGCATGGATCTGCGGATTTTCACCGAGCCCCAGCAGGGTGCGGACTACGACACCCTCCTCACCGTCGCCCGGGCCGCCGAAGAACTCCACTTCGACGCCTTCTTTCGCTCCGACCACTACCTCAGCATGGGTTCCGCCGACGGGCTGCCCGGGCCGACCGACGCCTGGATCACCCTGGCCGGGCTGGCCAGGGAGACCAGCCGGATCCGGCTGGGCACCCTGGTGACGGCGGGCACCTTCCGCCTGCCCGGCGTCCTCGCCATCCAGGTGGCACAGGTGGACCGGATGTCCGGCGGCCGGGTCGAACTCGGCCTGGGCGCCGCCTGGTACGAGGCGGAGCACCGGGCCTACGGCATCCCCTTCCCGCCCGAGCGCGGGGCCCGCCTGGAGGAACAGCTGGCGATCGTCACCGGACTGTGGAACACCGCGCCGGGCGACACCTTCGACTTCGACGGCACCTACTACCGGCTGGAGAAGTCGCCCGCGCTGCCCAAGCCGCTGCAGGAGCGGGTGCCCGTCGTGGTCGGCGGGCGCGGCACGAAGCGGACCCCGCGCCTGGCGGCGACGTACGCGGACGAGTTCAACATGGCCTTCGCCCCGCTCGCCGACACCGAGGCGCAGTTCGGCCGGGTCCGGGGCGCGGCCGTGGCCGCGGGGCGGGCGCCCGACGACCTCGTCTACTCCAGCGCGCTCGTCGCCTGCGTCGGCCGCGACGACGCCGAGGTGGCCCGCCGGGCCGCCGCCATCGGCCGGGACGTGGCGGAACTCAAGGCCGACGGTCTGGCGGGCACCCCCGACGAGGTGGTGGAGCGGATCGCCGCCTTCCAGGCCATCGGCTGCTCGCGGATCTACCTCCAGGTGCTCGACCTCGACGACCTGGACCACCTGGAGCTGATCTCCTCCCGCGTGATGCCCCAGCTGGGCGGGTGAGCGGGCGATGACCCGCGCCAGCACCCCCCTGGCCGAGGCCTTGGGCCACCGGACGCTGGTCCTGGACGGCGGCCTCGGCAACCAGCTCACCGACCAGGGCTGCGACCTGAGCGGCGGTCTGTGGTCGGCGCGCGTCCTGGCCGAGGACCCGGCGCAGGTCCGGGCCGCGCACACGGCGTACGCCCGGGCGGGGGCCGAGGTGCTGATCACCGCGAGCTACCAGGTGGGGCTGGAGGCCTTCGCCCGCCACGGCTACGACCGGCGCCGCACCACCGCCCTGCTGCGCGACGCCGTCACCCTGGCAGACGGGGCGGCGCGGGCGGTGGGACACGAGGTGTGGGTGGCCGCGTCCGTCGGGCCGTACGGGGCGACCCTCGCCGACCGTTCCGAGTACCGCGGCCGGTACGGGCTGAGCGTGCGCGAGCTGGCCGCCTTCCACCGGCCCCGGATCGAGACCCTGCTGGAGGCGGGGGCCGACGTACTGGCCCTGGAGACCGTCCCGGACACCGACGAGGCGCTGGCCCTGTTGTCCGTGCTCGCCGGGACGGGGGCGCGGGCCTGGCTGTCGTACACGGTGGCGGGGGACCGTACCCGGGCCGGCCAGCCGCTGGCGGACGCCTTCGCGCTGGCCGCCGCCGCACCCGAGGTGATCGCGGTCGGCGTCAACTGCTGCGCGGCGGCCGATGTCCTGCGCGCCCTGGAGACGGCGGCCGCGGCGACGTCGAAGCCCCTGCTGGCGTACCCCAACGACACCTCGGGCACCGCCGACTGGCCCCTCGACGCCTGGCAGCGGGCGGGCGCCCGGATGATCGGAGGCTGCTGCGGGGTGGGCCCGGCCCGGATCGCCGCCCTGGCGGACGCTCTGCCCGCGGCCGAGCCGCGGGGCGGCGGCGGCCGCCGGTCCGTGTGAACCGCACGCCCCCCGTTAGGTCGTATGGGGGAACTTTGCCCGGGAAGTCCCTGGAAACACCGGGCGGGATCGTTCTTCCAGGGCAGCGGAAATTTCCGCGACCCTGGAAGGACGGAACGTCAGATATGAAGATGACCGCGCGCGGAAGCCTTGCGGCGCTCATGACCTGTATGGCCGCGGCGGGTGCGGCGAGCCCGGCCCTCGCGAGCACGGTGCCGGTGGGGGTCCCGCTGGAAGCCGTGGAGACCACGCTCGGGGTGGACACCCCGCGGGTGGCCACCGGAGTGCCCGTGCCGGTCGTGGGCGCTCCCGACGTGCCCCGGCACCACACCGGGGACCTGCTCCCCACTCCGCTCGTCCCGACCATCCCGGTCGGCACCGAGCTGGGCCGCACCGGGATCACCTCCCCGGTGCCGAACCTGCTGGGCCGGCCGGAGACCGACGGTGAGGGTTCCCTGGACTCGCCGGAGACGACCCTGCTGGCACGCACCGCCGGGGTGGTCGTCGGAGCCCCCCTCTCGATGCCCGACGGGCACAACTACGGGCTGCCCAACCTGGTCGCCCCCAAGTTGGGAGTGATCGCCCCGGAACTGACGGGTTCCCCTTCGGCGCTGCTCGGCCTGCGCTGAGTCGACGGATCGTCAAAACGCCGCCCGGTCTGCGAACGTGTACGCCATGGGATTCCATGTCGACTCCGAGACCGGGCGGCTGCGCCGCGTCATCCTCCACCGGCCTGATCTGGAGCTGAAGCGGCTGACGCCGAGCAACAAGGACGCGTTGCTCTTCGATGACGTGCTGTGGGTGCGCCGGGCGCGGCAGGAGCACGACGGTTTCGCCGACGTGCTGCGCGACCGGGGGGTGGAGGTGCACCTCTTCGGCGATCTGCTGGGCGAGTCCATGGAGATCCCGGAGGCGCGCCACCTCGTGCTGGACCGGGTCTTCGACGAGAAGGAGTACGGCCCCCTCGCCACCGATCACCTGCGGGCCGCCTTCGAGGGACTGAACTCCGTGGAGCTGGCCGAGGCGCTGGTCGGCGGGATGACCAAGCGGGAGTTCCTGGAGCGGTACGCCGAGCCCGTCTCGGTCCGCTTCCACGCCATGGAGTTGGACGACTTCCTGCTGATGCCGCTGCCGAACCACCTGTTCACCCGGGACACTTCGGCCTGGATCTACGACGGCGTGTCCATCAACGCCATGCGCTGGCCCGCCCGGCAGCGCGAGACCGTGCACTTCGAGGCGATCTACAAGCACCACCCGCTGTTCACGGCGTCCGGCGCCTTCCACTACTGGACCCAGGGCCAGGCCGACTACCCCTCGACCATAGAGGGCGGGGACGTCCTGGTCATCGGCAACGGCGCGGTGCTGATCGGGATGAGCGAGCGGACGACTCCGCAGGCGGTGGAGATGCTGGCGCGCGGACTGTTCGCCGCCGGCTCGGCGACCTCCATCGTGGCCCTGGACATGCCCAAGCGGCGGGCCTTCATGCACTTGGACACCGTCATGACGATGGTCGACGGGGACACCTTCACCCAGTACGCCGGTCTCGGCATGCTCCCCTCCTACACGATCGAGCCGGGCAACGGGGACCAGGAACTCAAGGTCACCGACCACCCGCCGGAGCACATGCACCGGGCGATAGCGGCGGCGCTGGGCCTGGACTCGATCCGGGTGCTGACCGCCACGCAGGACGTCCACTCGGCGGAGCGGGAGCAGTGGGACGACGGCTGCAACGTGCTGGCCGTGGAGCCGGGGGTGGTCGTCGCCTACGAGCGGAACGTCACCACCAACACCCACCTGCGCAAGGAGGGCATCGAGGTGATCGAGATCCCGGGCAGCGAGCTGGGCCGCGGGCGGGGCGGACCGCGCTGCATGAGCTGTCCCGTCGAGCGCGACGCCGTCTGAGGCCGGGCGGCGGCGGGGCACGGGCGGCGGCACGGGCACGGAGCGGGGGACAGGGGGCTGTATATCAATGCAGGGGATCGTATAGACTTCCAATACCCCCTGTCCCGTGACTCAGGAGCGCCCCCATGGCCACCGACCTCGTCGGCCGCAGTTTCCTCAAGGAGCTCGACTTCACCGCCGCCGAGTTCCGCGGCCTGATCGAGCTGGCCGCGGAACTCAAGGGCGCCAAGCGGGCGGGCGCCGAGGAGCGGCGGCTCCAGGGCCGCAACATCGCGCTGATCTTCGAGAAGACCTCCACCCGCACCCGCTGCGCCTTCGAGGTGGCGGCCGCGGACCAGGGCGCGTGCACCACGTACCTCGACCCCTCCGGCTCGCAGATGGGCCACAAGGAGTCGGTCAAGGACACCGCGCGCGTCCTGGGCCGGATGTTCGACGGCATCGAGTACCGGGGCGACAGCCAGGACGTGGTGGAGGAACTGGCGGCGCACGCGGGCGTGCCCGTCTTCAACGGGCTCACCGACGACTGGCACCCCACCCAGATGCTCGCGGACGTCCTCACGATGACCGAGCACTGCCCGGGCAGGCCGCTGGAGCGGATCGCCTTCGCCTACCTCGGTGACGCCCGCTTCAACATGGGCAACTCCTACCTGGTCACGGGCGCCCTGCTCGGCATGGACGTGCGGATCGTGGCGCCGAGGGCGTACTGGCCCGCCGAGCCGGTGGTGGCCGCGGCCCGCGCGCTCGCGGAGGCCAGCGGCGCCCGGATCACCCTCACCGAGGAGATCGCCGAGGGCGTCGCCCAGGCCGATTTCGTCATCACCGACATCTGGGTGTCCATGGGGGAGCCCAAGGAGGTCTGGGACGAGCGGATCGCGGCCCTGTCGCCGTACGCCGTCACCATGGACGTCCTGCGCGCCAGCGGGAACCCGGACGTCAAGTTCATGCACTGCCTGCCCGCCTTCCACGACCTGGGCACGAAGGTGGCCCGCGAGATCCACGAGCGGCACGGCCTGGAATCGCTGGAAGTGACGGACGAGGTGTTCGAGTCCGCGCACTCCGTCGTCTTCGACGAGGCGGAGAACCGGCTGCACACCATCAAGGCGGTCCTGGTCGCGACGCTCGCGAAGCCGTAGGGCCCGCAGGTCCTCGGACGGCCCTCAGCACACCGCGGCGGTCGGCCGCGCGGGCAGGGTGAACCAGATGGCCTTGCCGCGCGCCGTCGGCCGGTGTCCGCACGCGGAGCTGAGGGCGCTGAGCAGCAGCAGGCCGCGTCCGTGCTCCTGCCAGGGGTCCGGCGGCGGCGGGTGGAGGTCGCCGGGCGGCCGGGGATCGCCGTCGTGGACCTCGACCTGACAGCCGTTCGCCAGCAGCTCCACCACGAGTTCTATGGGCCCGTCCGCGCGGGTGTGCTCCACGGCGTTGGCGACCAGCTCCGCCGTCAGCAGCTCGGCGGTGTCGCTGTCGGCGCCCGTCGCGGCCTCGGCGAGCGCGGTGCGCACCAGGGCGCGGGCGATCGGCACCGCGGCGGTCGTGTGCGGGAGGGCGATCCGCCAGGCGGAGTCGTCGGGCATGGGTGTCCGTCCGTTCCGTCGGGGCCGGGGGAGGGCTGGGGTCGTAGGAAGAGGTCCCGCCTTCAACCATACGGAGGGGCCGTCCCGGGGCACCGGGCGCCCCTGCGTCTGCGCGCGGGACGCGCGTTCCTTCCGGCCGGGACCTTCGGGCGTGCGGCGCATCGGCATCGGATCTCCCCTCTCCGTGTCGCATCCTGTGGTGCGTTTCCGTGGTGCGTTTCCGTGGTGCGATTCGGTCGTGCGATTCCGTGTTGCGTTTCCCTGACGACAGTCACGATCCGGTGATACCGTCACCGTGTGAGCCCCTTCACCGGTTCCGCAGCCCCCACCGAACGGTGGCGCCACCTCCGGCTGACCCGCCAGGACGGCGTGGCCACCGTGACCCTCGACCGCCCCGAGAAGCTGAACGCGCTCACCTTCGGCGCCTACGCCGATCTGCGCGACCTGCTGGCCGAACTCTCGCGCGAGAGATCCGTCCGCGCCCTCGTCCTCGGGGGCGAGGGCCGCGGCTTCTGCTCCGGCGGCGACGTCGACGAGATCATCGGCGCCACCCTCGCGATGGACACCGCACAGCTCCTCGACTTCAACCGGATGACCGGACAGGTCGTCCGCGCCATCCGTGAATGCCCCTTCCCCGTCATCGCCGCCGTACACGGGGTGGCCGCCGGGGCGGGTGCCGTTCTCGCCCTCGCCGCCGACTTCCGGATCGCCGATCCCACCGCCCGGTTCGCCTTCCTCTTCACCCGAGTGGGCCTCTCCGGCGGCGACATGGGCGCCGCCTACCTGCTGCCCCGGGTCGTCGGCCTCGGCCACGCCACCCGGCTGCTGATGCTCGGCGAACCCGTCCGGGCCGCCGAGGCCGAACGCATCGGCCTGCTCAGCGAACTGACGGAGGAGGGCGGGGCCGACGCCCGGGCCGCCGAACTCGCCGCACGCCTCGCCGCCGGCCCCGCCCTCGCCCACGCCCAGACCAAGGCCCTGCTCACCGCCGAACTCGACATGCCGCTGGCCGCTTCCGTGGAACTGGACGCGGCCACCCAGGCCCTGCTGATGAACGGCGCCGACTACGCCGAATTCCACGCCGCCTTCACCGAGAAGCGGCCACCCCGATGGAGCGGAAGGTGAAGGTGGCGCCATGAAGGTCGCTGTCGTGGGCGGGGGACCCGGGGGACTGTACGCCGCCGTCCTGCTGGCCCGGCAGGGCCACCGGGTCGAGGTGTGGGAGGCCAACGCCCCCGACGACACCTTCGGCTTCGGCGTGGTGCTCTCCGACGAGACGCTCGGCGGCATCGAACGCGCCGACACCGAGGTCTACGCCGCGCTGTCCGCCGAGTTCGTCCGCTGGGACGACATCGACATCGTCCACCGCGGCCGGGTCCTGACCTCCGGCGGCCACGGCTTCGCCGCCCTCGGCCGCCGCAGGCTCCTGGAGATCCTGCACGCGCGCTGCGCAGCCCTGGGCGTCCGGCTCCGCTTCCGCACCCGGCTGCCGGCGGCCCAGGCGCTGGGGCCGACGCACGACCTGGTCATCGCGGCCGACGGGGTGCACAGCGCCACGCGGGCGGCGGGCGCCGAGACCTTCCGCCCGCGGCTGGAGAGCGGCCGCAGCCGGTACATCTGGCTGGCCGCCGACTTCGCCTTCGACGCCTTCCGCTTCGAGATCGCCGAGACCGAACACGGCGTCATGCAACTGCACGGCTACCCCTACTCCGCCGACTCCTCCACCGTCATCGTCGAAATGCGCGAAGAGGTCTGGCGGGCCGCCGGACTCGACCTGTGCGACGAGGCGGAATCGGCCTCCCGCTGCGCCAAGACCTTCGGCGAGGCGCTGCGCGGGCGCTCCCTGCGCGGCAACCGCTCCACCTGGACCGCGTTCCGCACGGTCGTCAACGACCGGTGGTCGCAGGGCAACGTGGCCCTCCTCGGGGACGCCGCGCACACCGCCCACTTCTCCATCGGCTCGGGCACCAAACTCGCCGTCGAGGACGCCCTCGCACTCGCCGAAGCCGTCCGCGAACGGCCCGGCCCCGCCGACGTGCCCGCCGCGCTCGCCGCCTACGAGGCCGCGCGCCGCCCGGCCGTGGCCAGCACCCAGCGCGCGGCGGCGGCCAGCATGCGCTGGTTCGAGGAACTCGCCGGATACGTCGACCAGCCGCCCCGGCAGTTCGCCTTCAACCTGCTCACCCGCAGCCGCCGGGTCACCCACGGCAACCTGCGGCTGCGCGACGAGCGCTTCACCCGCGCCGTCGAGCGGGACTTCGGCTGCCCGGACGCGGCCACCCCGCCCATGTTCACCCCGTACCGGCTGCGCGGCCTGACCCTGCGCAACCGCGTGGTCGTCTCTCCGATGGACATCTACAGCGCCGAGGACGGCGTACCGGGCGACACGCACCTCGTCCACCTCGGCGCGCGGGCCCTCGGCGGCGCGGGCCTGGTCATGACCGAGATGGTCTGCGTCAGCCCCGAAGGGCGGATCACCCCCGCCTGCACCGGCCTCTACACCGACGAACAGGCCGCCGCCTGGACCCGGATCGCCGACTTCGTGCACACCGGCGCACCCGGCACCGCGCTGGGCGTCCAGCTCGGCCACGCGGGGCGCAAGGGATCCACCCGCCGCATGTGGGAGGGCATGGACGAGCCCCTGGACACCGGCAACTGGCCGCTCGTCGCCGCCTCCCCGCTCCCGTACCGGCCCGGCGTCTCGCAGGTCCCCCACGAGCTGGACGCCGCCGGGCTCGCCCGGATCCGCGACCGGTTCGCGGCCGCCGCGATCCGCGCCGCAGGCTGCGGCTTCGACCTGCTCGAACTGCACTGCGCCCACGGCTACCTGCTCTCCGGGTTCCTCTCACCGCTCACCAACCACCGCACCGACGCCTACGGCGGCTCGCCCGCCGCCCGGCTGCGCTTCCCGCTGGAGGTCTTCGACGCCGTCCGCGAGGTGTGGCCCGCCGACCGCCCGATGACCGTCCGGATCTCGGCGACCGACTGGGCGCCCGGCGGCACCACCGCCGACGAGGCCGTCGCCATCGCCGCCGCCTTCGCCGCCCACGGCGCGGACGCCATCGACGTCTCGACCGGCCAGGTCGTCGCCGACGAGGCGCCCGAGTACGGCCGCTCCTACCAGACCCCCTACGCCGACCGGATCCGCAACGCGCTGGGCGTCCCGGTCATCGCGGTGGGCGCCGTCTCCTCCTGGGACGACGTCAACTCCCTGCTCCTCGCCGGGCGCGCCGACCTCTGCGCCCTGGGCCGCCCGCACCTCTACGACCCGCACTGGACCCTGCACGCCGCCGCCGAGCAGGACTACGCGGGCCCGGCCGCCCCCTGGCCCGCCCCCTACCGAGCGGGCAGCCGCAGACCCCCCGTGGGGCGCGGCTGAACCGTACGCTTCGCCGTATGGACGAGCTGGACGGAGTGGAGATCGTCGCCTTCGCGGACGGCGACGCGTTCGACCGCTGGCTGGACGCGCACCACGCGCGCCGCGAGGGCGTGTGGATCAAGGTGGGGAAGAAGAACGCGGGCATCGCGTCCGTCACCGAGGACGAGCTGGTCGACATCGGGCTGTGCCACGGCTGGATCTCCGGGCAGCGCAGGCCGCTGGACGAGCGCCACTACCTCCAGAAGTACGTGCCCCGGCGCCCCCGCAGCCTGTGGTCGCAGGTGAACGTCGACAAGGTCGAGGAGCTGACCGCGGCGGGCCGTATGCGCGAGGCGGGCCTCGCGGAGGTGCGCCGGGCCCGGCAGGACGGCCGCTGGGCCGCCGCCTACGCCCCGCAGAGCACCGCGACGGTCCCCCCGGAGCTCGCGGCCGCCCTCGCGGAGCGCCCCGGCGCGGCGGCGGCCTTCGCGGCCCTGACCGCGTCGCAGCGCTACCAGCTGATGCTCCCGCTCCTCCAGGCCCTCACCCCGCGAAGCCGCGAGACCCGGCTGGCGGCGGTCCTCACCCGCCTGACGGCGCGGCCGGACTCCTGAAACGAGATCTCCTCAGCCGTCCGCACGCGGGACGATGACCGAGCGGTCCCACAGCGGGACGTAGCCGAGGCGCGGGTAGAGCCGGTTGCTGGTGGGGTTGGCGAGGTCGGTGAAGAGCAGCACCTCGGCCGCGCCCGCCGTGCGGGCGGCCAGGGTGGCGGCGTGGGTCGCGCCCGCCGCGTGGCCGCGGCCGCGGTCGGCGGGCGGGGTGTACACGGGGCCGATGCGGGCCGTGGCGGCCTGGGGGCGGGAGAAGCTCGCCAGCGACACGGGCCGCCCGGCCGGGTCCTGCCACAGCAGGATCCCGCCGTAGGAGATCCGGTCGCGGATCCACGTCTCGCCCGCGGTGGGGGTGTCCGCCTCCGCGGCGAAGGCGGCGAGCCACTCCAGCACCAGCGGGACGTCCTCCTCCGCGGCGGGGCGGGCGCGGCCCGCGGGCGCGGGCGAGGGGGCCAGGGGGGCCTCCAGCCGGAACAGCCGCTCCCGGTGGTCCTCCACCGGGCGGCCCCAGGCCCTCGCCAGCACCTCGGCGTCCTGGCTGCGCGCGTTGAACCCGCCGAGCCCGGCCAGGAACGGCTCGGTGTGCAGGACGGACCCCAGCGCGGCCACCGCCTCGGCGGGCGCCGCGCCCACCAGGACGGGATGCGGCGGAGTGCACGCCAGGACCCCCGCGACCGCGCCGTCCGCGCCGGTCCACCAGCCGAAGTAGGGACTGCCGTCGCCGAAGGCCCCCGGGCCGCGCCGGCGCAGGGCGTCGGTGGTGGTCAGCAACAGCGTGTTGGACACCGGGTCGGCCCGCAGCGCGGGGCCCGCCGTGTCGAGGAACGCTGTCAGGTCATCAGTGAAAGTCCAGGTCATGGGCCATTGTGCGACGGAGCCGGGAGCCCGGGCACCTCGTTTTCCGGGCCGCACCCCCGGTCGCCCCCGGGGCCCCGCGCCGGATCAGGAAGCCGGTGTCCCGGACCGCGCGAAGAGCGCCCCCCGCTCCCACAGCAGCGCGTGCAGCTCCGCGAACACCGCCGCGGCGCGCTCGCCCGGCCAGTCGCGGGGCAGCAGGTCCGACGGCAGGCCGGGGTCGGCGTAGGGCAGCCGCCGCCAGGAATCCAGCACCATCAGGTAGTCGTGGTAGGCCTGCTCCGGGGTCGGCGCGGGGCCCGACCGCCAGCCCCGCAGCACCGGTTCGTGCAGCCCCAGGAACTCCTCGTGCTGCTTGGCCAGCGCGGCCAGGTCCCACCACCGGGACACCGCCTCCGCGGTGGCGGCGAAGCCGAGGTGCGCCCCGCGGAACAGGTCCACGTACGGGGTCAGCCCGAGGCGTTCCAGCGTGTGCCGGGTCTCCTCGTACAGCGCCGCCGGGGCGATCCACACGCCCGGCGCGGCCGTGCCGAAGCCGAGGCGGGCCAGACGGGAGCGCAGCAGGTGCCGCTTGTGCCGCTCCGCCTCGGGCACGGAGAACACCGCCAGCAGCCACTGCCCGGCGGAGCCGGCGCCGCCGGGCGCGCGGGCGGCGTAGATCCGGCGGTCGCCGTCCGCCAGCAGCTGGCGCGCCTCCTCGGAGAGGTCGTACGCCGCCGCGCCGTCCGCACCGCGCGCGGGCAGGATGAAGCCGCGCCGCTTGAGCCGGGACACCGAGGAGCGGACCGCGGGGGCGTCCACCCCGGCCGCGCCCAGGAGGCGGATCAGGGCGGACACCGGGACGGGCCCGTCGAAGGTGCGCCCGTAGGCGCCGTAGAAGGTGACGATCAGGGATCGCGGAGTGTGCTGCTCGGCCACGGGATCACTCTAGATCGCGCAACCGGTAGCGCTGAAGCTTCCCCGTCGGGGTCCGCGGCAGCGCGGGCAGGAAGACGAAGGCGCGCGGGCACTTGTGGGGGGCCAGCTCCGCCCGCATGAACGCGCGCAGATCCTCCTGCGACGGCTCCGATCCCGTCCGGGCCACCACGTAGGCCACCGCGACCTGCCCGCGTCGCTCGTCCGGGCGGCCGATCACCGCGGCCTCCACCACGTCCGGGTGGCGCAGCAGGGCCTCCTCCACCTCCGGGCCCGCGATGTTGTACCCCGCCGAGATGATCATGTCGTCGGCGCGGGCGACGTAGCGGAAGTAGCCGTCCCGGTCACGGACGTAGGTGTCGCCGGTGATGTTCCAGCCGTCCCGCACGTAGTCGCCCTGGCGCGGATCGGCCAGGTAGCGGCAGCCGACCGGGCCGCGCACCGCGAGCAGCCCCGGCTCCTCGTCGGCCACCTCGCGGCCCGTCCCGTCCACCACCCGCGCCTGCCAGCCCGGAACCACGCGGCCGGTGGTGCCCGGGCGGATGTCCGCGTCGGCCGCCGAGATGAAGATGTGCAGCAGTTCGGTGGCCCCGATGCCGTTGATGATGCGCAGGCCGGTGCGCTCGTACCACTCCTGCCAGGTGGCGGCCGGCAGGTTCTCGCCCGCCGACACGCAGCGCCGCAGCGCCGAGAGGTCGTGCGCCGCCGGCTCGTCGAGCATCGCCCGGTAGGCGGTGGGAGCCGTGAACAGCACGGTCACCCGGTGCTCGGCCAGCGCGGGCAGCAGCACGCGCGGCCCCGCCTGCTCCAGCAGCAGCGCCGAGGCCCCCGCCCGCAGCGGGAAGACCACGAGCCCGCCCAGGCCGAAGGTGAAGCCGAGCGGCGGGCTGCCGGTGAACACGTCGTCGGGGCGCGGGCGCAGGATCCGCCGGGAGAAGGTGTCGGCGACCGCCAGGACGTCCCGGTGGAAGTGCATGCAGCCCTTGGGCCGGCCGGTGGTGCCGGAGGTGAAGGCGATCAGCGCCACGTCGTCGGCGGAGGTGTCCACGGCGCGGTACGGGGCGGCGGGGCTCCGCTCGGCCAGGCGCAGCAGGTCATCCGGGTCCCCACCGCCGTACGGGGTGATCCGCAGCCCCGGGACCTCGGCCCGGACCAGGTCCTCCAGCACGTCCGCGTGGCACAGGGCGTGCCCGACCCGGGCCATCTCGCACACGGTGGCCAGCTCCTGGGACCGCTGCTGGGCCAGGACGGTGACGGCGACCCCGCCCGCCTTCATGACCGCCAGCCAGCAGGCGGCGAGCCAGGGCCCGGTGGGTCCGCGCAGCAGCACCCGGTTCCCGGGGACCACGCCGAGGTCCGCGGTGAGCACGTGCGCGAGCCGGTCCACCCGCTCGCGCAACGCGCCGTACGACCAGACCTCGCCGGCCTGGGTGCGGAAGGCCGGGCGGTCCGCGCCGAACCGGCCGATGGTGGCGTCGAGCAGCTCGGTCCCGCAGTTCAGCCGGTCCGGATAGGCCAGTTCCGGGAGCTGGAAGAGGAGTTCGGGCCAGGCGTGGGACGGCGGCAGGTGGTCGCGGGCGAAGGTGTCGGCATGGGCGGAAGGCATGAGTTTCAAGGCGGGTTCGCCCCCTGGCGACGGTCCGGGATGGGGGTGGTGCCGGCCGTGCGGTCGCGTGACGAGCGTATCGTGATGGTGACGACAGTCAACTGCACGCGATAAGACTGGTACGACAGATTCAGGCACACGGACGCACGCGCTCCCGCGGAGAACTGAGGCTTCGGATGACCGGATTCGCGCTCGACCCCGAACAAGAGCAAGAGTGCGAGCGGCTGCGCGCCCTCGCCACGGAGCGGCTCCGGCCGCTCGCCGAAAAGGGTGAACCGGGACGCGTCAACCGGCCGCTGCTCGCCGCGCTCGGCGAACACGGCCTGCTGGAGCGGGTCTTCGCCGCGGGCGCCCTGGAGCTGTGCCTGCTGCGGGAGTCCCTCGCCTACGGCTGCACCGAGGCCGAGACGGCCCTCGCCCTCCAGGGGCTCGGCGCGCACCCCGTCCTGCGCGCCGGGAGCCCGGAGCAGTGCGCGCGCTGGCTGCCAGGCGTACGGGCGGGCCGCACGGTCGCGGCCTTCGCGCTGAGCGAGCCGGGCGCGGGCTCGGACGCGGCCGCGTTGGCGCTGGCGGCGCGGCCGGTCGCGGGCGGCGCGGGTGGGGGCTGGCGGCTCACCGGGGAGAAGCGCTGGATCTCCAACGCCCCCGAAGCCGACTTCTACACCGTCTTCGCCCGGACCGGCGAGGGGCCCGGTGCCCGGGGCGTCAGCGCGTTCCTGGTCCCCGCCGACCGCCCCGGACTCGGCGGCGAGGCCCTCGACATGCTCTCCCCGCACGCGATCGGCGCCCTGACCTTCGACGGGGTACCGGTCGGCCCCGAGGACCTGCTCGGCGAGCC
This sequence comes from Streptomyces sp. NPDC006529, assembly GCF_040611795.1. Lineage (NCBI taxonomy): Bacteria > Bacillati > Actinomycetota > Actinomycetes > Kitasatosporales > Streptomycetaceae > Streptomyces > Streptomyces sp. NPDC006529. The sequence continues at coordinate 39,958 of NZ_JBEXPB010000005.1, forward strand.
GGGCGGGGGCTTCCGCGTCGCCATGGACACCCTCAACCGCTTCCGGCCCAGCGTCGGCGCCTTCGCCGTCGGCATGGCCCGGGCGGCCCTGGACGCGACCTTGGCCCACACCGCGCACCGCGCCGCGTTCGGCGGCGTACTCGGCGACCTCCAGGCGGTGGCCCACCGGGTCGCCGAGATGGCCACCCGCACGGAGGCCGCCCGGCTGCTCGTCTACGCGGCGGCCGCGGCCTACGACGCGGACAGCGGCTCGCCGGACGTGCCCCGGCGGGCGGCCATGGCGAAACTGCTCGCCACGGAGAGCGCGCAGTACGTCGTCGACCACGCGGTCCAACTGCACGGCGCGGTCGCCCTCCAGCGCGGCCACCTGCTGGAACACCTGTACCGCGAGGTACGGGCACCGCGGATCTACGAGGGGGCGAGCGAGGTGCAGCGCACGATCATCGCGCGGTCGCTGTACGCGCAGCACGCGTCGGCGGAGCAGCACGCACCGGCGGAGGTGGACCGGTGATCGAACGCATCAACCCGCCCGGGCTCTCCCCGGCGACCGGTTTCTCGCACGCGGTCGCCGCCACCGGCTCCCGGCTGGTCCTGCTGGCCGGCCAGACCGCGCTCGACGCGGCGGGCGCGGTGGTGGGGGACACCCTGCCCGAGCAGTTCGAACGGGCACTGGCCAACCTGCTGGCCGCGCTCGCGGCGGCGGGCGGCGGCCCCGCGGACCTGGCCCGGGTGACCGTGTACGCCGTGGACGTGGCGGAGTACCGCGCCTGCGCCCCGGAACTGGGCCGGATCTGGCGCAGGCTGGCGGGCCGCGACTATCCGGCGATGGCCGTCATCGGCACCACGCGCCTGTGGGACGAGCAGGCCCTGGTCGAACTCGACGGCATCGCGGTCCTCGCCTAGGGTTGAAATGCACTATTTCAGATAGTTCCGATCATCGGAGGTGCATGAACATGCGCCGTGCGATCGCCTCGGCCCTGGTTGCCGGGGGTGCCGGAATCGTTCTCGCCCTCGCGCCACTGGGCAGCGCCGTCGCGGCGGGTCTCCCCGAGACCCACCCGCAGACCTGGTGGTGCTCCGACCAGTGGCACGGACAGGACTGGCGTACCTGCTGCGACCCCTCGCGCGGGGACGACCGTCCCAGCTGGTGCTGGGACTCGGACACCCACAACCGGCACCACGCCGGCAACTGGGACCACCACTGGAACGACGGCAACTGGAACCACGACAGCAGCTGGAACGACAGCTGGAACCACGACAGCAATTGGAACCACGACAGCAATTGGAACCACGACGGCAACTGGAGCCACGACAGCAGTTGGAACCACGACCACCGCTGAGCCGAACGAGAGGAAGGCGCGGCCCGGGCGGATCAGCCCTCCAGCAGCGTCCCCATCCACTCCTCGATTCCCGCCACCGTGCGGGGGAGCGCGCCCGACATCAGGCGCGCTCCTTGCGCGGTGACGACCAGGTCGTCCTCGATCCTGACTCCGATCCCTCGCAGCTCCGCCGGCAGCGTCTCGTCGTCCGGCTGGAGGTAGAGACCGGGCTCCACGGTGAGGACCTGCCCCTCCTCCAGCACCCCGTCCAGGTAGGTGTCCTCCCGCGCCTGGGCGCAGTCGTGGACGTCCAGGCCCAGCATGTGACCGCTGCTGCACAGGGTGTACCGGCGGTGCAGGTCGCCCTGCGCGTCCTTCAGGACGCCCCAGTCGGCGAGCCCCTCGGCGATGACGCGCATCCCGGCCCGGTGGAAGTCGCGGAAGCTGGCCCCGGGGCGCAGGGCGGCCATGCCCGCGTCCTGGGCGGCCAGCACCAGCTCGTACACCTGCCGCTGGACGGGTGAGAAGCGCCCCGAGAGCGGGAGGGTGCGGGTGATGTCGGCGGTGTAGAGGGAGTCGGTCTCCACGCCCGCGTCCAGGAGCAGCAGTTCGTCGCGGTTCAGGCGGCCGTCGTTGCGGATCCAGTGCAGCACGCAGGCGTGCGCGCCGGAGGCCGCGATCGTGTCGTAGCCGGTGCTGTTGCCCTCGGCGCGGGCGCGCAGCCCGAAGACCCCCTCGATCCAGCGCTCGCCGCGCGGGTGCTCCAGGGCGCGCGGCAGCGCCCGTACGACGTCCTCGAAACCGGCGGCCGTGTGGTCGACGGCGAGCTGCAACTGGCCCACTTCCCAGGCGTCCTTGACCAGCCGCAGCTCGGAGAGGACGGCGGCGAGCGCCGGGTCGTGCGCGGCGTTGCGGGCCTCGGGGGCGCCCAGGGTGTCCAGGTGGGCGCAGCGGATGCCGGTGAGCCGCTCGGCCTCGGCGAGGTCGGGGCGGCGGCCGACCCAGAACTCGCCGTAGCGGCGGTCCCGGTAGAATTCCTCGCTGCCGTCGGCGCGCGCGGAGCGGGGGCGCAGGTACAGGACGGCCTCGTGCCCGTGCGGCCCGGCCGGCTCCATCACCAGGACGTGCCCCACCTGGTCCTCGCCGGTGAGCCCGGTGAGCCACGCGTAGGCGCTGTGCGGGCGGAAGCGGTGGTCGCAGTCGTTGGAGCGGACCCTGAGTTCGCCCGCCGGGACGAGGAGCCGCTCGCCCGGGAAGCGGGCCGAGAGCCGTGCGCGCCGGGCCGGGGTGAGGGCGTGGGCGGCGACCCGGGCGTCGGCCGACAGCGGTGAGGCGGACCAGTTTCCGGACATGAAGGCGGACAACTCGGCCGATACTGGCAGATCGTGGCTGCCCGTATTGAGGCGGGAGGGGCGGTCGGTCACGAAAGCTCCCTGAGGTGACGTGAACTGGTGGGCGCACAGGGCTTGTCAGTGCAATTTCACATTACTATGTTACAGGTCACACGGTGAAACATTAATCCCCGTCAAACACCCTGTGACGCAAGGCAGTTGCGCGTTGCCGTTTCTCCGTGGTTCCCGCTGGTCCCGTACGTGTTTCCCCATGCCTCCCGCACGTGATCCGTACGGCCTTCCCACCCCCCTCACCGCATCAGGAGTCCCCGGTGTCCCAGCACAGAGCTGTGCGTACGTCCCTCCTCGCCGCCGCCATCACGGTGACCCTCCTCGCCTCGGCGGGCCAGGTCGTGGCCCAGACGGCCGGCGCGGGCTCCGCCCCGGCCCCCTCGACGTTCGCCCCGGGCACGCCCGCCGCCGCCCCGGCCGCCCAGGCCCCGGCGGGCAACCCCTTCGACGAGGTCGACCGCCTCGCCACCGCTCCCGCGCTCACCTCGGCGCCGGCCCCCGCCCCGGGCACCGGCCAGGAAGCGGGCCGGATCGCCGGGCCCGCCCCGTCGGCCGACCCGAGCGCCACCCGGCTCGCCGACCGCGGCGCGGAGAAGGCGGGCAAGGCCACCGCCCAGCGCACGGCGGGCAACGGCTCGCTCGCCGCGGGCGTCCCCTGCACCCTCGACGGCATCACGGGCCTGAGCCCCGAGCAGTTCGCCGACTTCCTCGGCGACACCGCGGTGACCGCGGACGGCTGTCTGCGCGGACTCATCTGGACCTGGGACGCCCGCCTCGCCCCGGTGATGTCCGATGCCCACGTCCAGGCCGTCTCCCGCCGGATATCCGGCCTGGCCGCCGCCCACGACGGCCGCAACTCCTCGCACCTGGAGGAGATGTTCACCTACCTGCACGCCGTCGCGTTCCACGACTACTCGCGCACCGAGATCGACGTGACGGACGCCCCGACGGTCGACGCGATGCGCCGCGCCATCGCCGACTTCGGCGGCGCCGCCCACACCTTCGACGTCACCGCCTCCAACGCCCGCACCCTGCGCGAGGCCCTCTACGCGGGCAGCGCCCCCGGGCTGCGCCAGCACCAGCTGGGCCTGATCAAGAAGGTCCTGCCCGTCCTGGACCCGGCCCACCCGCAGACCAACCAGGACGCCTCCTGGGCGGGCGCCGTGCTCGCCGGCCTGTCCGTGAACTACCTGGGCGTCTACCCGGGCAACCAGGACGCCGCCTTCCACGCGGCCGTCGCGGCCGACCCCGCCTACCGCGCGCTGTTCAAGGCCTACAGCACCTACGGCCACCTGAAGGACACCCCCAACGCCTGGGCGGCGCGCGACGCCATCAGCGAGTACGGCCGGTTCGGCCAGGTCGAGGGGCTCCAGCCGCAGATCACCGCCGACCTCGGCGCCCTCCTGGAAACCGTCAAGGCCACCTTCGGCAACGGCAGCCAGCCGTGGGCCAAGGTCGTCTCCTGGCTCAACACCTACAACGCCTGCAAGCAGTACGGGGTGTGCAAGGAGGACATCGAGAAGCAGCTCTTCCCCAACACCTACTCCTACGACAACGGCGGCATCAAGGTCCGCACCGCGCTCGACCGGGCCACCGTCGACCAGCTCTACTACGCGAGCAAGCAGGTCAAGACCCAGTTCCACCGGGTGCTCGGCACCGATCAGCCGCTCGCCGGAGACCCCAACACGAGCCTGAACATCGTGCTCTACGCCTCCCGCGCCGACTACGAGAACTACCACCCCATCCTCACCGGCATGGGCACCAACAACGGCGGCGTCTACATCGAGAACGGCGCCACCTTCTACACCTACCAGCGCCGGGTGCCGCAGGACTCCTCCCTCACCCTGGAGGAGCTGTTCCGCCACGAGTACACCCACTACCTCAACGGCCGCTACGCCGTACCGGGCTTCTTCGGCCAGGGCGCCTGGTACGAGAACGACCGCACGACCGCCATGGACGAGGGCACCGCGGAGTTCTTCGACGGCGCCACCCGCGACAACGGCATCGCGGTGCGCAAGTCCCTGGTCAAGGGCGTCATGAACGACACCGCCGGCGGCGGCCCGCGGATGAGCATCCAGCAGCTGCTGCACGCGACCTACGACGGTGACGGCTTCCGCTTCTACAACTACGCGGGCACGTTCTTCGAGTTCCTGTGGAACGAGAAGCCCTCCGCGCTGCGCGAGATGTACACCCACCTGCGCGCGAACGACGTGGCCGGCTTCGACGCCTGGCGCGTGCGGATGAGCACGGACACCTACCTCCAGCGGGACTACAACAAGTTCCTGGACGCGCAGATCGCCAAGGTCAACGACCTGTACGTGCCGAACACCGTCTTCACGCCCAACGACCGGCTGCGCGACTCCGCGCTCGCGTCGGTGAAGTCGGCCTTCGCCGGCGCCACGTACAACACCCCGGACTGCGTGGAGAACGGCGACCCCGGCAAGCGCCGGTTCACCTGTACCGGCCGCATCACGGCCACCCTGAAGAACTGGCGCAACGACGACCAGAACTTCAAGGACATGTCCGAGACGGTCGACTACTTCATCCTCGACCGGGCGGGCACGGTCTCCAACAACCTCGCCGACATGAACTGCTCCTTCGGCGCGGTGGAGATCTGGTCCAACAAGGTCGCGGGCACCTCGCCCTACAGCTGCGAGGGCCCGCTGCGCAGCTGATCCGGCTGCGGGCCGGTACGGACCCGAACGGGGGGCCGGACCGGCCCGGCCGCGTCCGGGGCCACACCCTGGATGCCCGATAAAGAATGTGACATATTACTGCCGTGCCCAAGATCCCAGCCACGGACGCACCCCTGGACGCCGTCATCATCGGCGCCGGCGTCGTCGGAGCCGCGTGCGCCTACTACGCCGCCCGCGCCGGACTCACCGTAGCCGTCGTCGACCGCGGCCCCGTCGCGGGCGGCACGACCGGCGCCGGCGAAGGCAACCTGCTCGTCTCCGACAAGGGGCCGGGCCCCGAACTCGACCTCGCGCTGCTCTCCACCGCCCTGTGGCGCGACCTGGCCGCCGCCCTCCCGGCGCAGACCGAGTACGAAGCCAAGGGCGGCCTCGTCGTCGCCCCCGACGAAGCCACCCTGAAGGCCCTGCGGGTCTTCGCCGACGGCCAGCGCGCCGTCGGCGTCACCGCCACCGAGGTGGCGCCGGACGCGCTCCACGACCTGGAGCCGCACCTCGCCCCCGGCCTCGCCGGCGGCTTCCACTACCCCCAGGACGCGCAGGTCCAGCCCGCCCAGGCCGCCGCCCGGCTGCTCGCGGCCTCCGGCGCCCGGGTCCACACCGGCGAGGAGGTCACCGCGATCCTCCGCGGCGCGGACGGCGCCGTACGGGGCGTGCGCACCCCGCGCCGCGAACTGCGCGCCCCGGCCGTCGTCAACGCGGCCGGCACCTGGGGCGGCCGGATCGCCGCCCTGGCGGGCACCACCCTGCCCGTCATGCCGCGCCGCGGCTTCGTCCTGGTCACCGAGCCCCTGCCGCGCGTCGTGCGGCACAAGGTGTACGCCGCCGACTACATCGCCGACGTCGCCAGCGGCTCCGCCGCCCTCCAGTCCTCCGCCGTGGTCGAGGGCACCCCCGCCGGGCCGGTCCTCATCGGCGCCACCCGCGAACGCGTCGGCTTCGACCGCACGCTGTCCACCGAGGCGCTGCGCCGCCTCGCCGCCCAGGCCGCCGCCCTCTTCCCGGTCCTCGCCGACGTCCGGGTGCTGCGCGCCTACCACGGCTTCCGCCCCTACCTCCCCGACCACCTCCCGGCGATCGGCCCCGACCCGCGGGTCCCCGGGCTGCTGCACGCCTGCGGCCACGAGGGCGCGGGCATCGGCCTCGCGCCCGGCACCGGCGCCCTGATCACCGCCGCCCTCACCGGCGGCGCGGCCCCCCTGGATCCCGGGCCGTTCCACCCCGACCGCTTCACGGAGGACGCATGATGGCCGGCCCGCGCCGCACCCGCCGACCCCGGGAACCGCGCGACCTCGTCGGCGGCGCGGCCCCGGCCGCCCACACCGTCGAGTTCGACGGCCGGACCCTGCCCGCGCAGAGCGGGCAGAGCATCGCCGCCGTCCTGTGGGCCGCCGGCATCCTCGCCTGGCGCACCACCCGCGAGGGCGGCGCCCCGCGCGGCGCGTTCTGCGGGATCGGCAGCTGCTACGACTGCCTCGTCACCGTCAACGGCCGCCCCAACCAGCGCGCCTGCCTGGTCCCGGCCCGGCCCGGGGACACCGTCACCACCCAGGAGGGAACCGGCCGTGCCGACCTCGCCGTCTGACCCCGCGGAAACCGGCGCCGAGCCGTACGGCCTCGCCGTCGTCGGGGCCGGGCCCGCCGGGCTCGCCGCCGCCGTGACCGCCGCCGACCTCGGCCTGCGCGTCGCCCTCGTGGACGCCGGGGAGCGGCCCGGGGGCCAGTACTACCGCCACCCCGCCCCGGCGCTCGGCGCCGAGCGGCCCGAGGCCCTGCACCACGACTGGGCCGCCTTCGCCACCCGCGAACGGCGCCTGCGCGCCCACGAGTCGGCGGGCCGGATCACCCACCTGCCCGCCCACCACGTCTGGACGGTCGTCCCCGACACCGCCGCGCCGGGCCGCTGGCTGCTGCACGCCGTCGCGGGGACCCGCGGCGAGGACGAGCGCGCCGTCACCCTCGCGGCCCGCGCCGTCCTGCTCGCCACCGGCGCCCACGAGCGCCACCTGCCCTTCCCGGGCTGGACCCTGCCGGGCGTCGTCGGCGCCGGGGGAGCGCAGGCCATGCTCAAGGGCGGCCTCGTGCTGCCCGGCCGCCGGATCGTGGTCGCGGGCAGCGGCCCCCTGCTGCTGGCGGTCGCCGGATCGCTGGCCGCCGCGGGGGCCCGGGTGCCCGCCGTGATCGAGGCCTCCGCCTACACGGCCTACGCGGGCCGCGTGCCCACGCTGCTGCGCAACCCCGGCAAGCTCGCCGAAGGCGCCGTCCACGGCGGGGCGCTGCTGCGCCACGGGGTGCGGCTGCTCACCCGGCACGCCGTCGTCGAAGCCGAGGGCAGGGACCGGGTGGAAGCCGTGGTCGTGGCCCGGCTCGACCGCGACTGGCGGCCCGTCCCCGGCACCGCGCGCCGGATCCCCTGCGACGCGCTCGCGGTGGGCCACGGGCTGCTGCCCCAGCTGGAACTCGCCACCGGCCTCGGCTGCGCCACCGTGCCCGCGGCGGACGGGACGGTGGCGCTCGACCTCGACGCGCAGGGGCGGACCTCCGTCCCCGGCATCTGGTCGGCCGGCGAGACCGGGGGGATCGGCGGTGCCGGACTCGCCCTGGCCGAGGGGGAGCTGGCGGCGCGCTCGGTCGCCGGACGGCCGGCCCCCGCCGCGCTGGTACGCCGCCGCGCCCGGCTGCGGGCCTTCGCCGACGCGATGGCCGCGGCCCACCGCCCGGGGGCCGGGTGGACCGGTTGGCTGCGGGACGACACGGACGTCTGCCGCTGCGAGGAGGTCCCGGCCGGGCGGATCCGGGAGGCCGTGGCCGACCTCGGCGCGCGGGACGCCCGTACGGTCAAACTGCTCACCCGCGCGGGCATGGGCTGGTGCCAGGGCCGGATGTGCGGCGCGGCCGTCGCCGCGCTCGCCGGCTCCGAAGCGGCCGCCGACCGGCGCCCGTTGTCCTGCCCGGTGCCGCTCGGTCAGCTGGCGGCCCTGTCGCTCCCCGAACCGGCGGCGGACCGATAGGTCCGCCGAGCGGCCGCCGATCGGGCGCTCCCGGCTCTTGTGGCCGGTCTGCGGGTACTAGTAAAATGTCACACATCACATAAGGAGTTCTGTCATGACCGACGCGCCCACCCCCGCGCCCAGCACCGCCCCGCCCCGCAACCGCCCCTGGCACGGCATCATGGTCGCCACCGCGCTGCCGCTGCGCGAGGACCTCTCCGTCGACTACGACGCCTACGCCGAGCACGTGGCCTGGCTGATCGCCAACGGCTGCGACGGCGTCGTCCCCAACGGCTCGCTGGGCGAGTACCAGACCCTCACCGACGAGGAGCGCGCTTGCGTCGTGCGCACCGCCGTCGAGGCCGCGGGCGACGGCGACCGCGTCATGCCCGGCGTCGCCGCCTACGGCAGCGCCGAGGCCCGCCGCTGGACCGAGCAGGCCGCCGAAGCGGGCGCCGGCTCCGTCCTGCTGCTCCCGCCGAACGCCTTCCGCGCCGACCACGACACCGTACGCGCCCACTACGCCGAGGTCGCCAAGGCCGGCGTGCCCGTCGTCGCGTACAACAACCCCATCGACACCAAGGTCGACCTGGTCCCGCAGCTGCTCGCCCGGCTGCACGCCGACGGCAGCATCGTCGCCGTCAAGGAGTTCACCGGCGACGTCCGGCGCGCCTACGAGATCGCCGAACTCGCCCCCGGCCTCGACCTGCTGATCGGCTCCGACGACGTCCTGCTCGAACTCGCGCTGGCCGGCGCCGTCGGCTGGATCGCCGGATACCCCAACGCCCTGCCGAACTCCTGCGCCGCCCTGTACCGCGCCGCCGTCGCCGGTGACCTGGAGACCGCGCTGCCGCTGTACAAGTCCCTGCACCCGCTGCTGCGCTGGGACTCCAAGACCGAGTTCGTCCAGGCCATCAAGCTGTCCATGGACCTCGCGGGCCGACCCGGCGGCGCCGTCCGCCCGCCCCGCTTCCCGCTCACGGGCGAGACCGAGGCGGCCGTCCGGGCCGCCACCGAGAAGGCCCTCGCCGAGGGCCTGAACTAACCCCGCCCGCGCGGTCCGTCCAGCCGGCACACCAGCCCGAGATCCCAGGGGGACTCCATGCGCACCCGCCACGTCTACCACGCCGTGGACTCACACACCGAGGGCATGCCCACCCGGGTGATCACCGGCGGAGTCGGGGTGATCCCCGGCGCCACCATGGCCGACAAGCGGCTCCACTTCATCGCGCACATGGACCACGTCCGCACCCTGCTGATGAACGAACCGCGCGGACACGCGGCGATGAGCGGGGCCATCCTCCAGCCGCCCACCCGCCCCGACGCCGATTTCGGGGTTCTCTACATCGAGGTGTCGGGCCTGCTCCCGATGTGCGGCCACGGCACCATCGGCGTCGCCACCGTCCTCGTCGAGACCGGCATGGTGGCGGTCGTGGAGCCCGTCACCACGGTCCGGCTCGACACCCCGGCGGGCCTGGTCAGCGTGGACGTCCAGGTCAAGGACGGGGTGGCCGAGCACGTCACCCTCACCAACGTCCCCTCCTTCTGCGTCGGCCTCGACCTGAAGACCGAGGTCCCCGGCTACGGCACGGTCACCTACGACCTCGCCTACGGCGGCAACTTCTACGCCTTCGTCGAACTGGACGCCCTCGGCCTGCCCTTCGACCGGGCCCGCGGCAACGACCTGCTCGCCGCCGGGCTCGCGATCATGGACGCGATCAACGCGGGCGAGAACCGGCCCGTCCACCCGGAGAACCCCTCCATCGGCGGGGTCAAGCACGTCTACCTCGCCGCCCCCGGCTCCGACGCCGAGCGCTCCCGGCACGCGATGGCCATCCACCCCGGCTGGTTCGACCGCTCGCCCTGCGGTACGGGAACCTCCGCGCGGATGGCCCAGCTGCACGCCCGCGGCCTCCTCCCGCTCGGCCGGGACTTCGTCAACGAGTCCTTCATCGGCACCGAGTTCACCGGCCGGCTGGTCTGCGAAACCACCGTCGGCGACCTGCCCGCCGTAGTCCCGACCGTCACCGGCCGGGCCTGGATCACCGGCACCGCCCAGTACTTCCTCGACCCGTCCGACCCCTTCCCCGGAGGGTTCCAGCTGTGACCGCCGAGCACCCCGAACCGGCCGGGCGCACCGAGGCGGCCGGGCACTCCCGCGCGGCCGAGCAGGCGTACCCGCCGGTGCGCACCACCGACTACCACGCCGCCGGAGAACCCTTCCGGATCGTCACCGGTGGCCTGCCGCCCATCCCCGGCGACACCGTGGCCGAGCGCTGCGCCACCGCCATCGGCCCCGGCGGCAGCGGCACCGCGCCGCGCCGGGGCGCGCTGGACGACGTACGCCGCCTCCTCGTCCAGGAACCGCGCGGACACGCCGGGATGTACGGAGGGTTCGTGGTCCCGCCGGACGACGACGGGGCGCACTTCGGGGTGCTCTTCTGGCACAAGGACGGCTACTCCACCGCCTGCGGGCACGGCACGATGGCGCTCGGCGCCTGGGCCGTGGACAGCGGGCTGGTCCCCGCCCCGCGCGACGGGGACGTCCAGGTGCGCATCGACGTGCCCTCCGGGCGGGTCACCGCCACCGTCCACCGCTCCGAGGGCCGCACCACCGGGGTCACCTTCCGCAACGTCCCGGCCCGGGTCACCGCCCGCAAGGTGCCCGTCGCCACCTCCTTCGGGGTGGCCGAGGTGGACCTCGCGCACGCCGGGGCCTGTTACGCCTCCGTCGCCGCCCGCGAACTGGGGCTGGGCACCGGCCGGGACGCGCTGCCCGCGCTGGTCCGCGCCGGGCAGGAGATCCGGGCGGCGCTGGCCGCGCACCCCGGCACCTGGCACCCGGGCGGTCCGCTGCTGTCGGGGGTGTACGGGGTGATCCTGCACGAGGAGCTGCCCGACACCCCCTTCGGCCCGCACCAGCGCAACGTCACCGTCTTCGCCGACGGCCAGATCGACCGCTCGCCCTGCGGATCCGGCACCTCCGCCCGCCTCGCCCTGCTCGCCGAGGACGGGCGGCTCGGCGCGCACGAGGACCTGCTCCACGAATCGGTCGTCGGCACCGTCTTCACCGGCCGGTTCCTGCGGCCCGCCGGCGCGGCGGCCGAGCCCGTCGGGCTGGTCACCGAGGTCACCGGCACCGCCCACCGCACCGGCGAGCACGTCTTCGTACGCGACCCGCACGACGCCCTCGGCACCGGGTTCACGCTGTGAGCGCCGGCGGCGCCGCCCCCGCCGGGCTGCCGCAGTTCGGCGCCGAGCGGATGGCGGCCCTGCTCACCCCGGCCGCCGCCGCCGACGCGCTGGCCGAGGCGCTGCACGCCGGGCCCGATCCGGAGAGCTGCCCGCAGCGGACCGCGCTCGCGGTGCCCGGCGGGGAGCTGCTGCTGATGCCGGCCGCGTCCGGTGCGTACGCCGGGGTGAAGATCGCCGGGGTGGCTCCCGGCAACCCCGCGCGCGGACTGCCCCGGATCACCGGGTCCTACCTGCTGCTGGACGGCCCCACGCTGCGCCCGCTGGCCCTGTTCGACGGGGCGGCCCTCACCGCGCTGCGCACCCCGGCGGTCTCCGCCCTGGCGCTGCGGTACCTGGCTCCGGCCGGGCGGCCGCTGCGGCTGGTGCTGTTCGGGTCGGGCCCCCAGGCGTACGGGCACCTCGACGCGGTGCTCGCGGTGCGGGAGGTCGCGGAGGCGGTGGTGGTGGCGCGGGACCCGGCGGGGGCCGGGAAGCTGGCCGCGTACGCCCGTACCGTCGGCGTGCCCGCCCGCACCGGCGGCCCCGGGGACGTGGCGGACGCTGACCTCGTCGTCTGCTGCACCACGGCCCGCGAACCGCTCTTCGACGGGCGGCTCGTGCGGCCCGGCGCCACGGTGGTCGCGGTGGGCTCGCACGAACCGGACGCCCGGGAGACGGACACGGCCCTGGTGCGGAGGGCCGCCGTGTACGTCGAGTCCCGGGCGGCCGCGCTGCGGGAGGCGGGGGACCTGCTGATCCCGGAGGCGGAGGGGGCCATCGGGCCCGGTCATATCAGCGGCACCCTGGCTGACCTGGTCGCGGGCCGGTCGGGGGGCGCGAGGGGGCAGAGTTGTCCACAGCTCTTCAAGAGCGTGGGCATGGCCTGGGAGGATCTTGCCGTGGCGGTGGCCTTGTACACCGCGGCCGGGGGCCACAGCGAAACGTGACATTGTACGCTGTGCCTCTGCGATTCTCGGAGGAAAAGCTATGGGTGACCTGAAGCAGCACAGTCTCATCAAGGCCCAGGAGCGGCTGCGCGACCAGGTCGGACATGCCCTTCGGGCCGCCCTGATAGCGGGTGAACTCCGGCCGGGGAACGTCTATTCGGCGCCCGGTCTGGCCGCCGAACTGGGGGTCTCGGCCACCCCGGTGCGCGAGGCCATGCTCGACCTGGCGCGCGAGGGCCTGGTGGAGCCCGTCCGCAACAAGGGGTTCCGGATCACCGAGGTCAGCGAGCGGGACCTCGACCAGTACACCGAACTGCGCACGATGATCGAGGTGCCGACCATCGGCCGGGTCACCGAGATCGCCACTGCCGCGCAACTGGAGGCGCTGCGGCCGATCGCCGAGGAGATCGTCACCAGCGCCCGCGAGCACAACCTCATCGGCTACCTGGAGGCGGACCGCCGCTTCCACCTGTCGCTCCTGGCCCTCGCGGGCAACGACCGGCTCGTCGAGACGGTCGGCGACCTGCGCAAGCGCTCCCGGCTGTACGGGCTCACCGGCCTCGACGAGGCGGGCAAGCTGGTCTCCTCCGCCGAGGAACACGTCGAACTGCTCGACCTGATGATCGCGGGCGACGCGGCGGCGGCCGAGGCCTGCATGACCCGGCACCTGGGGCACGTCCGCTCGCTGTGGGCGCAGGGCCGCGACGAGCCCGTGGGCCGCGGCGCGTCCCGCCTCGGTGGCGGTACGGCCGTCAAGGCCTGAAAGGCAGGGTCAAGGCCTGATCCGGCGCGGTCACAGCCTGACCCGGTGGGGTCAAGGCCCGGCCCGGCCGGGCGTCGGCCAACCGCGCCCGCGCCACCGCACAGCCGCGCCCCCGGGGGCTCCGACCGTCCAGGTCGGGGCCCCGACGCGCGTTCCCGGCGGGTGATTTGGACACGGCTGGATAACGTCGGCGCAGACCCCTTGTCAGTACAATTTCACATTACTATGTTACCGGTCACGTCGTAGAGCGCGGCCCTTCCCTGGAGTGACCATGACCAAGCGCCATCAACTCGCCCTCGCCACCGCCCTGGTGGCGGCCCTCGCGCTCGGCGCCTCGGGCTGTTCCGACACCAAGAAGGGCTCGGAGGGCGCCGGCGCCTCCAACCCGGTCGCCGCGGGCGACGGCCGGACCATCGGCGGTACCCCGGTCAAGGGCGGCACCCTCACCATCCTGTCCAACCAGGACTTCGCCCACCTCGACCCGGCCCGCAACTGGGTCATGCCGACCATGGACTTCGGCACCCGGCTGCTCTACCGCACCCTGGTCACCTTCAAGGCCGAACCGGGCAAGGGCGGCAGCGACCTCGTCCCGGACCTCGCCACCGACCTCGGCACCCCCAGCAACGGCGGCCGCACCTGGACCTTCACCCTCAAGGAGGGCCTGAAGTACGAGGACGGCACACCGATCAAGGCCGCCGACATCAAGTACAACGTCGAGCGCTCCTTCGCCCCGGACCTCACCGGCGGCCCCGACTACGCCGCCCAGTACCTGGCCGGCGCCGACGGCTACAAGGGCCCCCTCCAGGGCAAGCACCTGGACTCGGTCAAGACCCCGGACGACCGCACGATCGTCTTCGAACTGAAGCGGCCCGTCGCCGAGTTCTCCGCCACCACCACCCTGCCGACCTTCGCCCCCGTCCCCGTCGCCCAGGAGAAGGGCCCCCAGTACGACGCCCGCCCCTTCTCCTCCGGTCCGTACAAGATCGAGTCCTACGACCGGGACAAGAAGCTCGTTCTCGTCCGCAACGAGCACTGGGACCCCAAGACGGACACCGTCCGCAAGGCCTATCCCGACAAGTTCGTGGTGGTCATGGGCCTCAAGGGCGGCCAGATCGACGACCGCATCATCGCGGGCGAGGGCGCCGACGCCTCCGCCGTCCAGTGGTCCAACATGCGCCCCGAGAGCGCCCCCAAGGTGCTGCCCAAGCCCGAGATCAAGCAGCGCCTCCTCGCCGAGTCCCAGGGCTGCACCGAGATGCTCAGCCTCAACAACTCCCGCGCCCCCTTCAACGACCCCAAGGTCCGCGAGGCCGTGCAGTACGCGGTCGACAAGGAGGCCATCATGACCGCGAACGGCGGCCCGGCCCTCAACGAGGTCGCCACCGCCTACCTGCCGCCCGCCCTCTCCGGCGGCAAGCAGGCCGACACCCTCAAGATCGCCCCGACCGGCGACCCCGCCAAGGCCAAGGAACTCCTGCGGGCCGCTGGCAAGGAGAAGCTGAAGGTGTCCCTCGCCGTCTCCACCGGCGACAAGGGCGAGGCCGAGGCCATCCAGCAGAGCCTGTCCCGCGCGGGCATCGAGGTGGTCATCGACACCATCGACCCGGGCGCCTACTACGACGTCATCGGCGACCTGTCCACCACCCCCGACATGACCATGAGTGGCTGGTGCCCCGACTACCCCTCGGGCTCGACCTGGATCCCCATGGTCTTCGACGGCCGCACCATCAAGGCCAAGGGCAACCAGGGCAACAACAGCCAGTTCCGCGACGACGAGACCATGAAGCGGATCGACGAGATCAACGCCATGGCCGACGCCAAGCAGGCCAACCAGGCCTGGAAGGACCTCGACGCGGCCATCATGGCCAAGTCCCCGTCCGTGCCGCTCTTCCTGGAGCGCAAGCCGCTGCTCGTCGGACCCAACATCGCGGGCGCCTTCGGCCACCCCGTCTGGGTCGGCCAGATCGACTACGCCACCGTCGGTCTCAAGGACCCGGCGAAGAGCCAGGGCTGAGCATGACCGACACCGCACCCGCCACCGCCCCGGCGGCGGTGGCGGCGAAGGTCCCCCCGGGAAGCAGCCCCTGGCAGCTCGCCCGGCGGGAGCTCCGCCGCCGCCCCGCCGTCCGCGTCAGCCTCGCCATCGTCGTCCTCTTCGTCCTGATGGCCGTCGCCGCCCCCTGGCTCGGCGCCCTCGGCGGCTGGACCCCGGACACCTTCGACAAGGGCGCCATCGACCCCTACCTCGGCGGTCTCCCGCTCGGCTCCCTCGGCGGCATCGGCCCCGAGCACTGGCTCGGCGTCGAACCCGTCACCGGCCGCGACCTGTTCGCGCGCGTCGTGCACGGCGCCCAGGTCTCCCTCCTGATCGCCTTCGCCGCCACCGCGATCGTCGTCCTCGCGGGCACCGCCGCGGGCATCGCCGCCGGCTACTTCGGCGGCCGTACCGACGCCGTGCTGTCCCGGCTCATGGACCTGACCATGTCCTTCCCGTCCCTCATCTTCATGATCGCGGTCCTGTCGGTGGCCAAGGACGTCAACCGGATCGTCCTCATGACCGCCGTCATCGGCCTCTTCGGCTGGCCCGGCATCGCCCGCGTCGTGCGCGGCCAGACCCTCTCCCTCAAACACCGCGAGTACGTCGACGCGGCCCGGGTCGGCGGCGCGAGCTCCTGGCGGATCCTGACCCGCGACATCCTGCCCGGCGTCTCCGGCCCCGTCATCGCCTACACCACCCTCCTCATCCCCGGCATGATCAGCACCGAGGCCGCCCTGAGCTACCTGGGCGTCGGCGTCCGCCCGCCCACCCCGTCCTGGGGCCAGATGATCGCCGAGAGCGTCGCGTTCTACGAGACCGACCCCATGTACTTCGTCATCCCCAGCACCTTCCTCTTCCTCGCCGTCCTCGCCTTCACCCTGCTCGGCGACGCACTGCGCGACATCCTCGACCCGAGGGGCGGCCGCACGTGATCCTCTACCTGCTGCGCCGCCTGCTCGCCCTGGCCGGGGTGCTGCTCGCCATCGCCGCCGTCACCTTCCTCATCTTCTACGTGCTGCCCTCCGACCCGGCCGCGGCCGCCTGCGGCAAGACGTGCAGCGTGGAGCGGATCGCCGCGGTCCGCGAGTACCTCGGCCTCGACCAGCCGCTGTGGAAGCAGTTCTACGACTTCCTCAGCGGCATCTTCACCGGGCGCACCCTGGGCACCGGCCAGTACGCCGTGCAGTGCGACTTCCCGTGCCTGGGCTACTCCTACGAGAACTCCCTGCCCGTGTGGGACCTGCTGATGGACCGCCTCCCGGTCTCCGCCTCCCTCGCGCTCGGCGCCGCCGCCCTGTGGCTGCTCCTGGGCCTGGGCGCCGGGGTCACCGCCGCCCTGCGCAAGGACACCGCCACCGACAAGGTCCTGATGGTCGGCGCGGTCGCCGCCGCCTCCCTGCCCGTCTACTTCACCTCCGTGATGCTGATCTACGGCGTGATCCGCGTCGCCGACCTGCTGCCCTACCCCAGCTACCAGCCCTTCACCGGCGACCCCCTCGGCTGGGCGACCAACCTGCTGCTGCCGTGGACCGCGCTCGCGCTGCTGTACGCCGCCATGTACGCCCGCCAGAGCCGCGGTTCGATGATCGAGGCGATGGCCGAGCCGTACATCCGTACCGCCCGGGCCAAGGGCATGCCCGAACGCACCGTCGTCGTCAAACACGGCCTGCGCTCGGCGATGACCCCCATCCTCACCATCTTCGGCATGGACCTCGGCGGCCTGCTCGCCGGCGCCGTCATCACCGAGTCCATCTTCGGACTCCCCGGCATCGGACGGCTCTTCTACGGCGCCCTCGTCAACTCCGACCAGCCGGTGGTCCTCGGGGTCACCCTGCTCGCCGCCTTCTTCATCGTCGTCGCCAACCTCGTCGTCGACCTCCTGTACGCCGTCATCGACCCGAGGGTGAGGTACTGATGGCCGCTCTCCTTGAAGTGCGCGACCTGCAGGTCACGTTCAGCACCCCGCGCGGCACCGTCCGCGCCGTGGACTCCCTCGGCTTCACCGTCGAGGCGGGCCGCACCCTCGGCATCGTCGGCGAGTCCGGCTCCGGCAAGTCGGTCACCTCGCTCGCCGTCATGGGACTGCACCGCGGCGCCGAGATCGGTGGCTCCATCGCCCTGGACGGCCGCGAACTCACCACGCTCGGCGAGAAGGAGCTGTCCCGGCTGCGCGGCCGCAAGATGGCCATGATCTTCCAGGACCCGCTCTCCAGCCTGCACCCCTACTACACGGTCGGCGAACAGATCGCCGAGCACTTCCGCGTCCACTTCAAGGCCGGCCGGGCGGCCGCCCGCAAGCGCGCCGTGGACATGCTGGGCGAGGTCGGCATCCCCGAACCGGCCCGCCGCGCGGGGGAGTACCCGCACCAGTTCTCCGGCGGCATGCGCCAGCGCGCGATGATCGCGATGGCGCTGGCCTGCGAACCCGACCTGCTCATCGCGGACGAGCCCACCACCGCCCTGGACGTGACCGTCCAGGCGCAGATCCTCGAACTCATCGCCACGCTCCAGCAGGACCGCGGCCTCGGCGTGGTCATGATCACGCACGACCTGGGCGTGGTTGCCCGCGTCGCCCACGAGGTCCTGGTCATGTACGGCGGCCGGGCTGCCGAACAGGCGCCGGTGGACGAGCTGTTCGTTGACCCCGCCCACCCCTACACCCGGGGCCTGCTCGACTCCCTGCCCCGGCTGGACGACGCCGACGACCAGCCGCTGCGGACCATCCCCGGCTCCCCGCCCTCCCTGCGCGAGCCGGCCCCCGGCTGCGCCTTCGCCCCGCGCTGCGCCCGCGCCGCCGCCGGGACGGACGCCGAGCGGGTGCTCTGCACGACCGTCCGGCCCGCCCTCGATCCGTACGCGGGCACCGAGCGCCGGGTGGCCTGCCACTTCGCGGGGCCCGGCGCGGCCCCGTCCGGCGCGGAGCCCGTACAGGAGGCATCCCGGTGACCACCACGACCACGACGAGCACCCCGGCCGGGGGCGCGGCCGCCGCCCGGCCCCTGCTGTCCGTCCGCGACCTGACCATGGCCTTCCCCGGCAAGCGCTCCGTCACCGGCCGCCGCGGCGACCCGGTCCGGGCCGTGGACGGGGTCTCCTTCGAGCTGGCCGCCGGGGAGACCCTCGGCCTGGTGGGGGAGTCGGGCTGCGGGAAGTCCACCACCGGCCGGATGCTGGTCCGGCTGCTGCAACCCACCTCGGGCAGCATCGCCTTCGAGGGCCGGGAGATCGCCCGGCTCTCCCAGGGCGCCATGCGGCCCCTGCGGCGCCACCTCCAGATGGTGTTCCAGGATCCGCACTCCTCGCTCAACCCCCGCCAGACCGTGGCCCGGATCATCTCCGACCCGCTCCTGGTGCAGGGCTGGAGCGCCGCCGACGCCCGCCGCCGCGCGGCCGAGCTGATGGAGCTGACCGGGCTGATCCCCGAGCACATCGACCGCTACCCGCACGAGTTCTCCGGCGGCCAGGCCCAGCGCATCGGCATCGCCCGCTCACTGGCCACCAGCCCGCGCCTGATCATCGCCGACGAGCCGGTCTCCGCGCTCGACGTCTCCGTGCAGGCCCAGATCGTCAACCTGATGGAACGGCTGCGCCGCGAACTCGGCCTCGCCTACGTCTTCATCGCGCACGACCTCTCGGTGGTCAAGCGGGTCAGCGACCGGGTCGCCGTGATGTACCTCGGCCGGATCGTCGAGATCGGTGACAAGCACGCGCTGTACGCCGACCCGCAGCACCCCTACACGCGGGCGCTGCTGTCCGCCGTACCGCTGCCGGATCCGGCGGCCGAGCGGCGCCGGGAGCGGATCGTGCTGCTCGGCGACCCGCCGAGCCCGGCCGCGCCGCCGCCCGGGTGCTCCTTCCACCCGCGCTGCCCCAAGGCGCAGGCCGTCTGCCGCACCGACCGGCCCGTGCTCCAGCTCGTCGCGGGGCGCGAGGTCGCATGCCACTTCCCGGGGGACTGACGGGGGTCCCCGGGAAGAGGAGAAGGGCCCCGCCGCCGGAATCCGGCGGCGGGGCCCTTTCGCGTGCGGTCACCCGCGCCGGGCGGGCGGGTCCCGCCTCAGGCCAGGCCCAGCTCCGCGCGGAAGAAGGCCAGTTCCAGCGCCATCACCTTCTCCCGGACCCCGCCCGGCGTCATGTGCGTGACCCCCGGCAGTGCCAGCAGCTGGTGCGGACGGCCCGCGTCGGTCAGCGCCCGCGAGAGCCGCAGGGTGTGCGAGGGGTGCACGTTGTCGTCGGCGAGCCCGTGGACCAGCAGCAGGGGACGCGTCAGCGCCGGGGCATCCCCGATCAGGCAGTCCCGCTCGTAGACCTCCGGCTCCTCCTGGGGCAGGCCCAGGTAGCGCTCGGTGTACGCCGTGTCGTAGTGCCGGAAATCGGTCGGCGCGGCTCCTGCCACCGCCGCGTGGAAGACGTCGGGGCGCCTCAGCACGCCCATCGCGGCCAGGTAGCCGCCGTAGGACCAGCCGCGCACCCCGACCCGGCCGAGGTCCAGGTCCGGGTGCCGCTCGCCCAGCGCGCGCAGCGCCGCCACCTGGTCCTCCATCGTCACCTTCGAGAACCCGCGGTACATGGCGTGGGTGAAGGCCGGCGAGACGTACGGGGTGCCCCGGTTGTCGACGGTGACCACCGCGAAGCCCTGGTCGGCCCACCACTGGCGGGCCTGCCAGCGCCGCGGCTCCGCGGACACGTCCTGGTAGCCGGGGCCGCCGTAGGTGTCGAGCAGGACGGGCAGCCGCCGCCCCGGGACGTGCCCGCGCGGCAGCACCAGCGCGGTGGGGATCCCCCGCTCGGTGACCCGCTCGAACCGCGGCGCCACCCGGTACGGCAGCGGCTCGGCGAGGTCGGTGACGCCCAGCTCCCGCCCGTCCGCCGTGCGCACGGTCCGCCGGAACCCGCCGGCGCCGGCCGAGGTCAGCAGCAGCGCCCCGGCGGAGGTCAGCGCCGTGTGCACGCCGGGGCCGTCGGCCAGCGGCGTCAGCTCCCCGGTGCCGGTGTCGAGCAGCACCACCTGCTGCTCGGCGGGGTCCCGCAGCCCGGCCTCGACGAGCAGCCGCCCCCGGTACTCGCCCAGCACGCCCCGCACCTGGACCCCGTCCCCGGTGAGCGCTACGCCGTCCACGGCCAAGGCGCGCGCGGCCCCGCCCGGGGTGTCGAGCGCGGTCAGCATCCGCCCGTCGGACAGCCGGGCCGGGGTGCCGGGCACCATCGGGTCCACCCACTGGGGATGCGTGGTGCGGGACAGCTCCGTGGTCCGCCCGGTGGCCGGGTCGGCGCCGAGCAGCAGCACCGTGCGCTGGAGCCGGTCCTGGACGGTCAGCAGGATCTCGGCGGGGGACTCCCACCCGGCGTCGGAGACGTAGGGGAACGCCGCCGCGTCCCAGTCGAGCCGCACCCCGGGCCCGCCGTCCGCGCCGAGCACCCACAGGCTCACCTCGGCGTTGGGCCCGCCCGCCTCGGGGTACGCGAACTCCTCGGCCGGGCGCTCGGGGTGCTCCGGATCGGCGAACCAGCGGCGCTGGAGGCCCTCTTCGGTGACCCGGGCGGCCAGCAGGGTGCGCCCGTCGGGGGACCACCAGTGGCCGCGGGCCCGGCCCAGTTCCTCGGCGGCCGCGAATTCGGCGACGCCCCAGCGGGCTCCGTCGGCGGGGCTCACCCGGCCGCCGGGGGCGACGTACAGCGCGTCGTCGGCGACGTAGGCGGTGCGCGAACCGTCGGCGTTCGGGCGCGGGTCGAAGGCGGCCGGGGCGGCCGGGATCTCCTCGGGCGCCGCGTCCTGGCCGGCGGTGACCGCGTACAGCCGCCCGTACAGGGCGAAGACCGCCCTGCGGCCGTCACCGGAGAGCGCGTAGGAGCCGATCCCGGCGGCGGTCAGCCGGATCCGCTCGCGCAGGCGGCGTTCGGTCGCGGGCAGTTCGCCGGGACCGTCCGGCAGCAGCGTGCGCGGATCGGCGAGCCGGGTCTCGGCTCCGGTCGCGGTGTCGAGCACCCAGAGGCCGTCGAAGGGATCGGTGGGGCCGGTGGAGCGCAGGAACCAGAGCAGCCGGCCGTCGTCGCCGAAGGAGAACGCGCGGGGGGAGCCGTGGGTGAAGCGCGCGGTGGCCGCCGAGAGGCGGAGGAAGTCGTCCGTGGGATCCATGCGCAGAGTGTGACATGTGAAATAGCACATGCTCTAGTCCGTTCGAGTGGTGACCCCCGGGACCCGGGCTTAGCGTCGAACAGTGGACCCGAACACATCGCCGAGCACCAGCGGGACCGAAGGCAAGGTCCGAGGGAACGGCGACGAGCAACGGCACGGGAACGGACTCGCACTGCTCGTCATCGCCTCCTGCCAACTCATGGTCGTTCTCGACATCACCATCGTGAACATCGCGCTGCCCCACATCCAGACCGCCCTCAAGTTCTCCACCGAGAGCCTCTCGTGGGTCGTCAGCGCCTACACCCTCACCTTCGGCGGACTGCTGCTGCTGGGCGGCCGCACCGGTGACATCCTCGGCCGTCGCCGCGTCTTCGTCTTCGGCGTCCTGCTCTTCGGCCTGGCCTCGCTGCTCGGCGGATTCTCCCAGAACGCGGGCCAGTTGCTGGCCGCCCGTGCCCTCCAGGGCGTCGGCGGGGCCATCGCGTCCCCCACCGCGCTCGCCCTGATCACGACCACCTTCCGCGAGGGGCCCGAACGCAACCGCGCCTTCGGCGTGTTCGCGGGCGTCTCGGCGGGCGGCGGCGCCATCGGGCTGCTCGCCGGCGGCGCGCTCGTCGAATGGCTCAACTGGCGCTGGGTGCTCTTCGTGAACGTCCCCATCGCGATACTGATCGCCGTCGCGACCCCGAAGGTGATCCGCGAGTCCGAACGCCATCCCGGACACTTCGACTTCGTGGGCGCCCTGACCGCGACGGTGGGCATGGTGTGCCTGGTCTACGGGTTCATCCGGGCCTCGCAAGAAGGGTGGACCGACCCGTACACCCTCGCGTCCTTCGCCGTGGCCGTCGTCCTGCTCACCTGCTTCATCCTGGTGGAGCGGCGCTCGCCACAGCCGATCACCCCGCTGCACATGTTCGCCGACCGCAACCGGGCCGGGACCTACGGCATGATGCTCTTCCTCGCCTGCGCCATGTTCGGCATGTTCTTCTTCCTCACCCTCTTCGTGCAGAACGTGCTCGGGTTCACCCCCATCCGCGCCGGCCTCGCCTTCCTCCCGGTCAGCGCCGTGATCGCGGTGGGCGCGGGCATCACCTCCCAGCTGCTGCCGAAGTTCGGGCCCAAACCCTTCATGGTCGGCGGCGCCCTCTTCGCGGCCGCCGGGCTCGGCTGGCTCACCTTCACCGACGTGCACTCCACCTACCTCGGCAGCATCCTCGGCCCGATGCTCCTGTTCAGCCTCGGCATGGGCATGCAGTTCGTCTCGCTGACGCTGATGGCCCTCTCCAACGTCCCCCACCGCGAATCGGGCGCCGCGTCCGGACTGCTCAACACCATGCAGCAGGTGGGCGGTTCACTGGGCCTGTCCATCCTGGTGACCCTCTACGGCACGGCCAGCCGCAACGAGGCCACGAAGCAGGTCCCGGCCTTCCTGGCCAACGCCACCCCCGAACAGAAGGCCGCCTTCCGGCAGACCGGCCGGCTGCCCGGCGCGTACGGCGCCCAGGTGCTGACCTCCGGCGTCTCGGCGGCGTTCGTCGTCGCGGCCCTCTTCGCCCTGGTCGCGGCCGTCATCGCGCTGGTCGTCATCCAGGTCCGGCCCTCCGACCTCGAACGGCTGAAGGGCACGCACACCCCGGCGGCCGTCTGAAGCGGCCGACCCGGGCGCGGTCCTCCCCGCGCACCACGGCGGGGCCGGGCGGAAGGATCCGCCCGGCCCCGCCGTCCCCCGTCGGTCACCCCCACCCTCGCAGGGCGCGGAGCCGGGGTATTGGACAAAAACGCCATGGCGCGCAGCGGCGGCCGCCCACCGGTGGTCCAGCAGCCCGCGGCTACCGCGTCGGCCGCAGCGGGCGGATCCGGCAGCGCGCCGGGCCGGTGGCCCGCAGGGTGATCCCGGTGCTGACCGGAACCTCGGTGTCCACGGCCTCGAAGGCGTACGCCCGCAGGGTCATGGCCAGGGCGATCACCGACTCCAGCATCGAGAAGTGCTGGCCGATGCACGCGCGCGGACCCCCGCCGAAGGGGAACCAGGCGTAGCGCGGCCGGGCCGCCTCCGCCTCGGGCGTGAAGCGGTCCGGATCGAAGCGCTCCGGCTCGGGCCAGTACTCCGGGTGCCGGTGGGTCACCCACGGCGCCAGGATCACCGTCGCGCCCGCCGGGACGGCGTGCCCGTCGATCTCCGCCGCGGCGACCGCCTGGCGCCCGATGACCGGAGCCGCCGGGTAGAGCCGCATGGCCTCCTTGAGCACCCGCGTGAGGTACGGCAAGCGCTCCAGGTCCGCGGCTTCGGGCGTACGGTCGCCCAGCACCCGGGAGACCTCCTCGCGCGCGCGAGTCTGGAGCTCGGGGTGGCGGGCCAGCAGGTGCAGGGCGAAGGCGAGCGAGGTGGCCGTGGTCTCGTGCCCGGCGAGCAGGAAGATCAGTACCTGGTCGCGCAGCTCGCCGGCGTCGAAGGAGGCGTCGTCCGCGCTCTCGGCGGCCGCGAGCAGGGTGAGCAGGTCCTCGCCGTCGCGCGCCGCGGCGGGGCCCGCTTCCGGGGCGCGGCCGGCGGCCCCCGGCCCCCGGTCCGCCGTGCCGCGCCGTTCGGCGATGATCCGGTCGCACACCCCGTACAGCTCCTCCATCGCGGCGGCCGCCCGCCGGTTGCCCGGAGTCGGCCAGGAGCGGGGGATGTTGGCGGGGGAGTACCCGCGCCGGAGCACGTACTCCGTGATGACCGGAAAACACCGGTCTACGACGTCGACGGTGGCGTCGACATCGGTACCGAAGAGGATCCGGGCGACCGCGCGCAGCGCCAGGTGCGTCATCTCGACCGAGACGTCGACCACCGCGTCCTCGGCCTCCCGCCAGCTCTCCAGGGTCTGCGCGGTCTCGGCGGCCACCGCGGCGGCGTACCCGTCGACCCGGCGGCGCGTGAACAGCGGCTGGACCAGCCGTCGCTGGCGCTGGTAGTCCTCGTCCTGACTGGTCAGCAGGCCGTTGCCGAAGG
Organism: Streptomyces sp. NPDC006529; assembly: GCF_040611795.1. Taxonomy (NCBI): domain Bacteria; kingdom Bacillati; phylum Actinomycetota; class Actinomycetes; order Kitasatosporales; family Streptomycetaceae; genus Streptomyces; species Streptomyces sp. NPDC006529. The sequence continues at coordinate 64,470 of NZ_JBEXPB010000005.1, forward strand.
AGTCCCGGACCTCCTGGTAGAAGGGGTTGTCCTTGCGGAAGTTGGCCGACTCCGAGGCCAGGACCCGCTGCGCGCCCTCCGCGGAGAAGACGCCGTACAGCTCGGCCCGCAGCCCGGGCGGCCCGGCGCTGATCCGCACGACGTCCCCGTGCCGCTGCTGCGCCCGCAGGTAGGTGCCGAGCGAATCCGACGTGAGGTCGAACAGCGACCCGAGCAGCGGCACCCCCTCCAACCGCGGAGTCCGCACCCGGCCCGCCCCGCCCGACGCTGCTGTTTCCACTGACATGGCCGCCCCCTCGACACGTACCGACGGGCCGATTCTGCCGGGCCGCCGCGGCGAGCGGCGGGCCCTTACGGCCGAAACCGGCCGTTCCGCGGGTGCCACCTCGCCGCTCGCCCGTCGCCCCTCGTCCTACTTGTCGCAGGCGATGCCGTCGTTGTCCCGGTCCAGGGCCTTGCGGTAGCCGGGTTCGCCGCGCCGGATGGGCGCCGCCCCGGCGGCGCGGGCCGCGGCGCAGTTGCTGTAGTAGGCGTCCGACCCGCCGCCCCCGCTGCTCGCGGCGGTGTCACCGTTGCCGCCGTCGCCGCCGGTGCTGCCGGTGTCGGTGGGGACGGTGGCCTTCGGCTTGGGCGCGGGGACGGGCGTCGTGCTGGCGGCGGGAGCGGGGGCCTTCGAGGGGTGCAGCGCCGCCCCGGCCTTCCCGGGACACGGCGTTCCGGGCGCCACCAGGGACAGTTCCACCGCCGTGTCGGGCGCCACCGGGGCGCCCCCGGCGGGGGTCTGGAAGCAGACCGTCCAGGCGCCGTGCGCCGCGGCGAGGGTGACGTCGGAGTAGGCGCTGCGGGCCTCGACGGGCCGGGTGACGAGCGCCTTGACCGCCGTCTCCGCCTCGCTGAACCCCTTTCCGACGACCGAGGGCATCACGGCGGCGGTGGACGGGGACGCCGGCGCGGACACCGACGCGGAAGGGGACGTGGAAGCGCTCGGCCGGGTCGCCCCCGCCGCCTTCGGCGCGGGGTCCTCACACCCCGCTCCCAGCAACAGGACCGCACTCACGACGACGGCGGCGGCCGCCCCACGGCGAACGAACACGATGGACCCCCCAAGTTCAGCATTGAACAAAGCCCGCAGCCTATGCGCGCCGCCGGACCCGGGGGGAGGCATTGACGAAACTGCTCGCCGGTCCCACTGCCTACAATGAGCGAATGATCTTCATTGTGGTGAAATTCGCCGTCAAGCCGGAGTACGTCGACCAGTGGCCCGAAAAGGTCGCCGACTTCACCCGCGGCACCCGCGCGGAGCCGGGCAACCTCTGGTTCGAGTGGTCCCGCAGCCTGGAGGAGCCGGACACCTACGTCCTGGTCGAGGCGTTCCAGGACGGCGCGGGCGAAGCGCACGTCAATTCCGACCACTTCAGCGCCGGCCTGGAGGCCATGCGCCCCCTGCTCACCCGGACGCCCGAGATCGTCAGCACGACGATCGAGGGCGCCACGGGCTGGAGCCGGATGGGCGAACTCCAGATCGACTGAGCCGGTCAGATGTCGCGGAAGATCTCGATCTGGGCGCCGACCGAGTTGAGGCGCTCGGCGAGTTCCTCGTAGCCGCGGTTGATGACGTAGACGTTGCGGAGCACCGAGGTGCCTTCCGCCGCCATCATCGCGAGCAGGACGACCACCGCGGGGCGCAGGGCCGGGGGGCACATCATCTCGGCCGCGCGCCAGCGGGTGGGGCCCTCGACCAGGACGCGGTGCGGGTCCAGGAGCTGGAGGCGGCCGCCGAGCCGGTTGAGGTCGGTGAGGTAGATGGCCCGGTTGTCGTACACCCAGTCGTGGATCAGGGTCTGGCCCTGGGCCACGGCGGCGATGGCCGCGAAGAACGGGACGTTGTCGATGTTCAGCCCGGGGAACGGCATCGGGTGGATCTTGTCGATCGGCGCCTCCAGCTTGGAGGGACGGACCGTCAGGTCGACCAGGCGGGTCCGGCCGTTGTCGGCGGTGTACTCCGCGGAACGGTCGTGGTCGAGGCCCATCTCCTCCAGCACCGCGAGTTCGATCTCCATGAACTCGATCGGAACCCGGCGGATCGTCAGTTCCGACTCCGTGACGACGGCGGCGGCGAGCAGGCTCATCGCCTCGACCGGGTCTTCGGAGGGGGAGTAGTCGACGTCGACGTCGATGGTCGGGACGCCGTGCACGGTCAGCGTGGTGGTGCCGACGCCCTCGACCTTGACGCCCAGCGCCTCCAGGAAGAAGCACAGGTCCTGGACCATGTAGTTGGACGAGGCGTTGCGGATGACGGTGACGCCGTCGTGCCGGGCGGCGGCGAGCAGCGCGTTCTCGGTGACGGTGTCCCCGCGCTCGGTCAGCACGATCGGGCGGTCGGGGGAGACGCCGGCCTCGACCTGGGCGTGGTAGATGCCCTCGGTCGCGGTGATGTCCAGGCCGAAGCGGCGCAGGGCGATCATGTGCGGCTCGATGGTGCGGGTGCCGAGGTCGCAGCCGCCCGCGTAGGGCAGCTTGAAGTGGTCCATCCGGTGCAGCAGGGGACCCAGGAACATGATGATGCTCCGGGTCCGGCGGGCCGCGTCGGCGTCCATCGCGTCCATGTCGAGCCTGGCCGGCGGGATCAGTTCGAGGTCCACGCCGCCGTTGATCCAGCGGGTGCGCACGCCGATGGAGTTCAGTACCTCCAGAAGGCGGTACACCTCTTCGATGCGGGCGACCCGGCGGAGCACGGTGCGGCCCTTGTTGAGCAGCGAGGCGCAGAGCAGTGCGACGCAGGCGTTCTTGCTGGTCTTGACGTCGATGGCGCCGGAGAGACGACGGCCGCCGACCACCCGCAGGTGCATCGGGCCGGAGTAACCCAGGGACACGATCTCGCTGTCGAGCGCTTCACCGATTCGGGCGATCATCTCAAGGCTGATGTTCTGGTTGCCGCGCTCGATGCGGTTCACCGCGCTCTGGCTGGTGCCGAGGGCGTCGGCGAGCTGACTCTGTGTCCAGCCCCGGTGCTGACGGGCGTCACGGATGAGCTTGCCGATGCGTACGAGGTAGTCGTCTGCCATGGCTGCACGGTATCTCACATATGAGATGTAGATCGCGCCGGGTGTGGCAGACGGGTGTCACCGACCGTCAGCCGCCGCGCGTCCTTCCCCACTCGGGCCCCGGGCCACGGCTGACGCCCCGTCGGGGACTCGGCGCCCTCCCGTGTCCCCCGTATCCGGATATACCGGACGCCGACCCCCTGTCGGGGTGCGGCCCCGGTGGCCCAATCCCGCCCGCGGCCCGGCGGGCACGCCTCAATCGCCGGCGGGGCTGAGGCATGTCCCCTGGCCCGGGGGTGGGCGTCGCGGCCCGCGGTCGTGCGCCTCAATCGTCGGCGGGGCTGGGTAGGGCCACTGGGCCGGGGTGTCAGGGGGGTGGCGCCGCGGCCCTGCGGAGCGTCTCCTCGGCTCGCGGAACTCGGGGGGTCCGGATCAGTGGTCCGGTGCTGTCCGCTCGTCCTGCGGGGACACTCCTCCGGGCCGCGTCACCACCACCCTGACGCCGCGCCGCCCGGCGGGTCGGGGTCGGGGCGGGGGCGCGCAGGAGTGTCCCCGCAGGGCGAGCGGCCACTGCTGGGGACTTTCTCCGACCGGGTGAGGCCGCGAGCCGAGGAGACGCTCGTGCGGGGCACCGGCACGGCCGCGGCCCGCCACCCCCGGCCCGGGGGCCATACCCAGCCCCGCCGGCGTTTGAGGCGCGCCCCGCCAGGGGCGTGCCTGGCGGACCCGGCGGCCCCGGAGCCACGCCCCCGCCCCACCGGGAGCACCCCGCGCGCGGACATGTACTAGAGTTATCTCGACATCGAGATAACTGCCGAAGGCGCGCCGCAGCCCCCCGTCGGGGTAAGGGTTACCTAACTTAGTCCCACCTTAGCGGATTGGCCCCAGTGCCACGCGGCAGGATGCGGTAGAACGCGCGAATTCATGCATGAAGGAGACTGTCGTGTCGGCGAACAGCTTCGACGCCCGCAGCACGCTGCAGGTGGGCGACGAGTCGTACGAAATCTTCAAGCTGGACAAGGTCGAGGGCTCCGCCCGCCTGCCTTACAGCCTGAAGGTGCTGCTGGAGAACCTGCTCCGCACGGAGGACGGCGCGAACATCACCGCCGCCCACATCCGGTCGCTCGGCAACTGGGACTCGCAGGCCCAGCCGAGCGAGGAGATCCAGTTCACGCCGGCCCGCGTGATCATGCAGGACTTCACCGGCGTGCCGTGTGTCGTGGACCTCGCGACCATGCGCGAGGCCGTGAAGGCCCTGGGCGGCGACCCCTCGAAGATCAACCCGCTCTCCCCGGCCGAGATGGTCATCGACCACTCCGTCATCGCCGACAAGTTCGGCACGAAGGACGCCTTCGCGCAGAACGTCGAGCTGGAGTACGGCCGCAACAAGGAGCGCTACCAGTTCCTGCGCTGGGGCCAGACCGCCTTCGACGACTTCAAGGTCGTCCCCCCGGGCACCGGCATCGTCCACCAGGTCAACATCGAACACCTGGCCCGCACGGTCATGGTCCGCAACGGCCAGGCGTACCCCGACACCCTCGTCGGCACCGACTCGCACACCACCATGGTCAACGGCCTCGGCGTGCTCGGCTGGGGCGTCGGCGGCATCGAGGCCGAGGCCGCGATGCTCGGCCAGCCGGTCTCCATGCTGATCCCGCGCGTCGTCGGCTTCAAGCTGACCGGCGAGCTGCCGACCGGCACCACCGCCACCGACCTCGTGCTGACCATCACCGAGATGCTCCGCAAGCACGGCGTCGTCGGCAAGTTCGTCGAGTTCTACGGCCAGGGCGTCGCCGCCACCTCGCTCGCGAACCGCGCCACCATCGGCAACATGTCGCCGGAGTTCGGTTCCACCGCCGCGATCTTCCCGATCGACGACGAGACCCTGAAGTACCTGCGCCTGACCGGCCGCGACGCCCAGCAGGTCGCGCTCGTCGAGGCGTACGCCAAGGAGCAGGGTCTGTGGCTGGACCCGGCCGCCGAGCCCGACTTCTCCGAGAAGCTGGAGCTCGACCTCTCCACGGTCGTCCCCTCCATCGCCGGCCCGAAGCGCCCGCAGGACCGCATCGTCCTCGCCAACGCCGCGCAGCAGTTCGCGCAGGACGTGCGCAACTACGTCAGCGACGACGAGGAGGCCGGCAAGGAGTCCTTCCCGGCGTCCGACGCCCCGGCGTCCTCCAACGGTGTGCCCACCAAGCCCACCCTGGTGACCCTGGCCGACGGCACCTCGTTCGAGATCGACCACGGCGCCGTCACCGTCGCCGCGATCACCTCCTGCACCAACACCTCGAACCCCTACGTCATGGTCGCCGCGGCGCTCGTGGCGAAGAAGGCGGCCGAGAAGGGCCTGACCCGCAAGCCCTGGGTCAAGACCACCCTGGCCCCGGGTTCGAAGGTCGTCACCGACTACTTCGACAAGGCCGGCCTGACCCCGTACCTGGACAAGCTGGGCTTCAACCTGGTCGGCTACGGCTGCACCACCTGCATCGGCAACTCCGGTCCGCTGGACGAGGAGATCTCGAAGGCGATCAACGAGGCCGACCTCGCGGTCACCTCGGTGCTCTCGGGCAACCGCAACTTCGAGGGCCGCATCAACCCCGACGTCAAGATGAACTACCTGGCCTCCCCGCCGCTGGTCGTCGCGTACGCCATCGCGGGCTCCATGAAGGTGGACATCACCAAGGACGCCCTGGGCACCGACCTCGACGGCAAGCCGGTCTTCCTCGCGGACATCTGGCCCTCCGAGGCCGAGGTCAACGAGGTCGTTGCCAGCGCCATCGGCGAGGACATGTTCAGCAAGTCCTACCAGGACGTCTTCGCGGGCGACGCGCAGTGGCAGGCGCTGGAGATCCCGACCGGCAACACGTTCGAGTGGGACCCGCAGTCCACCTACGTCCGCAAGCCCCCGTACTTCGACGGCATGACGATGGAGACCACCCCGGTCTCCGACATCGCCGGCGCCCGCGTCCTGGCGAAGCTGGGCGACTCGGTCACCACCGACCACATCTCCCCGGCCGGTGCGATCAAGGCCGACACCCCGGCGGGCAAGTACCTCACCGAGCACGGTGTCGAGCGCCGCGACTTCAACTCGTACGGTTCCCGCCGCGGCAACCACGAGGTCATGATCCGCGGTACCTTCGCCAACATCCGCCTGCGCAACCAGATCGCGGCGGGCACCGAGGGCGGCTTCACCCGCGACTTCACGGTCGAGGGCGCGCCGGTCGCGTTCATCTACGACGCCTCGCAGAACTACCAGGCCGCCGGCATCCCGCTGGTCATCCTGGCGGGCAAGGAGTACGGCTCGGGCTCGTCCCGCGACTGGGCCGCCAAGGGCACCGCGCTGCTCGGCGTCAAGGCCGTCATCGCCGAGTCCTACGAGCGCATCCACCGCTCCAACCTGATCGGCATGGGCGTCCTGCCGCTCCAGTACCCGGAGGGCGCCACGGCGGCCTCCCTCGGCCTGACCGGCGAGGAGACCTTCTCCTTCACCGGTGTCGAGGAGCTGAACAACGGCACCACCCCGCGCACGGTCAAGGTCACCACCGACACCGGCGTCGACTTCGACGCGGTCGTCCGGATCGACACCCCGGGCGAGGCGGACTACTACCGCAACGGCGGCATCATGCAGTACGTGCTGCGGAACCTCATCCGCAACTAAGCACGACCAGCACGACCGAGCAGGGCCGGGCGTAGCCGAGCACGGCGAAGCACATCGGCACCAAAGGGCCGTATCCCCGTTAAAGGGGGTACGGCCCTTTTCGTTGTCCCGGACCACCTCCGGCGGGCGGGGCCAGGTGACGGTGAGGTCTCAACTCGGAAAAGCCCAAGGTCTTCTCTGTGCATGATCTTGCTCATCCGAGCGGAAGTGGACTATACCTGTGCCCGTCCGGACTACCGCGTCTCCCGCGGCGCCGGACCGGGGGACGGGCGGGGACCTGCGGCGTTGTCCGCATGCGCGGCGACTGCCGCGACTTCCGGCCTCCTTCACACTTCTGAGAAGGCGAGGACATGAGCATGGGATCCATCTCCGCCCAGGGCGAGCACAACAACGGTGAGGGCCTCGGCCGCCGTGACCTGATCCGGCGGTCGGCGGCACTCGGCCTGATCGCGGTGCCGACGATGAGCTTCCTTTCGGCCTGCGCCTCCGGCGGCGACGCGCCCTCGGACACCGCCTCCAAGGGGGTCACGTCCAAGGACAACCCCTTCGGTGTCGCCAAGGGCAGCAAGATGGACGTGGTCGTCTTCAAGGGCGGCTTCGGCGATGACTACGCGAAGGCCTGGGAAGCGGCCTTCGACAAGAAGTGGGGCACCACCACGACCCACCTCGGCACCCAGGAGATCACCGCCAAGCTCCAGCCGCGCTTCAACGGCGGCACCCCGCCGGACGTCGTCGACGACTCGGGCGCCCAGCAGATCAAGATCGACGTCCTCGCCAAGTCGGGTCAGCTCGCGGAGCTGACCCAGGTCCTGGACGCGCCCTCGCTCGACGACCCGGCCAAGAAGGTCCGGGACATGCTGCTCCCCGGCACCGTCGAACAGGGCACCCAGGGCGGCAAGTTCGTCGCCCTCTACTACGTCTACACCGTCTTCGGCCTCTGGTACTCGGGCAAGCTCTTCAAGGAGAAGGGCTGGGCCGAGCCCAAGACCTGGGACCAGTTCCTCGACGTCTGCGCCAAGGCCAAGGCGGCCGGCATCGGCGGCCTCGCCCACCAGGGCAAGTTCCCGTACTACATCAACGTCGTCATCATGGACCTCATCGCCAAGAAGGGCGGCCTCGACGCCGTCAAGGCGATCGACAACCTCGCGCCGAACGCCTTCGCGGACAACCCGGCCGCCCTCGCCGCCGTCGAGGCGGTCTACGAGGTCGTCGAGAAGGACCTCCTGATGCCGGGCACCAACGGCCTCACCCACACGGAGTCGCAGACCGCCTGGAACCAGTACAAGGCCGCCTTCATCCCCTCCGGCTCCTGGCTGGAGAACGAGCAGCTCAAGCAGACCCCGGACGACTTCGACATGAAGTTCCTCCCGATGCCCGTCCTGGCCGACAGCAAGATGCCCTTCGAGGCCATCCGCGCCGGCGCCGGCGAGCCCTTCATCGTCCCGGAGAAGGCCGCGAACAAGGCGGGCGGCCTGGAGTTCCTGCGCTCGATGCTCTCCCGCGAATGGTCGACCCTCTTCGCCCAGCAGGCCAACTCCCTGACCGTGGTCAAGGACGGCGTCGACCCGAACGTCAAGCTGCGCCCCGGTACCGCCTCGGCGGTGACCGCGGTCAAGGCGGCCGGCACCAACACCTTCGCGTACCTGTACCCGGACTGGTACAGCGAGATGGACAACGAGATCCAGGCCGCGTCCAATGAGCTGATGGCCAAGCGAATCCAGCCGAAGGAATGGATCAAGCGGGCCCAGGCTGCGGTAGACAAGGCGGCCAAGGACCCCAACGCCAAGAACAACCACCGCAGCTGACGCCACCGCCCCCGTCCGGCCCGCCGGCCGGGGGCACCACCCGGCGCCAGCCGGGGGAACCATCAGGGACGGACACCATGAGTCACGTTGCCCGGGGCAGAGGACAGGTCGGCTTCATCGCCGGATTCCTCTTCCTGCCCCTCGCGCTGTATCTGACCTTTGTCATCTGGCCGTACATCCAGACGTTCGGCTATTCCTTCACCAACTGGTCGGGCCAGTCGCCGACGTTCGACTTCGTGGGTCTGGACAACTACGCGACCCTGATGAAGGACGAGGTCTTCCGGGGCGCCCTGCTGCACAACCTCTTCCTCCTGGTGTTCGTCCCGACCATCACCATCCTGCTGGCCCTCTTCTTCGCCTTCATGGTGAACGTCGGAGGGCGCAGCGGCGCGGGCGGCGTGCGCGGCGTCCGGGGCGCGGCCTTCTACAAGATCGTCTACTTCTTCCCGCAGGTCCTCTCGCTCGCGATCCTCGCGGTGCTCTTCGGCGCCGTCTACCGCAGCGACGAGGGCGGCCTGCTCAACGGCCTGCTGACCAAGCTGCACGTCATCGACCGGCTGCACCCCATCGAGTGGCTCAACGAGCCCGACCTGGTGCTGTGGTGCATGCTCGGCGTCGTCGTCTGGCACGGCGTCGGCTTCTACCTGGTGCTCTTCTCCGCGGCGATGCAGACCATCCCCAAGGACATCTACGAGGCCGCGCTGCTCGACGGCGCGGGACGCGCCCAGACCTTCATCAAGGTCACGCTGCCCCTGCTGTGGGACTCTGTGCAGACCTCCGCGGTCTATCTGGGCATCGCCGCGATGGACATGTTCGTCCTCGTGTCGACCATGACATCCGGCCAGTTCGGCGGCGGACCCGACCACCACGGCGAGGTCATGGCGACGGTCCTGATGCGCAACTTCCTGTACTTCGGCAAGAGCGGCTACGCCTGTGCCATGGGAGTCGTCATGCTCCTCCTCACCCTGATCCTTTCCCTCGTCACGCTGCGCGCCACCCGCCGCGAGCGCATCGAGTTCTGAGCGGGAGACACCATGACCACAGTCATCAAGGCACCCGGTGAGGCCGCCGCCGAGGGCGGGGACCGCAAGAAGCCGGCCGCGCCCGGCCGCTCCGGCCGCTCCGAGGGGGCGGTGCTCAACGTCTTCTCGCACGGCTTCCTCGCCGTGTGGGCCATATTGATCGTCCTGCCCCTGATCTGGCTGGCGCTCGGTTCCTTCAAGACCGACGTCCAGATCGGCGGTTCGGCCCTGAGCTGGCCCTCCAACTGGCACTTCGACGCCTTCTCCCGGGCCTGGGACAAGGGCATCGGCGACTACTTCGGCAACACCGTCATCGTGATGGTGTTCTCCGTCCCGCTGACCATGCTGCTGGGCTCGATGGCGGCGTACGTGCTGGCCCGCTACCCCTTCAAGGGGAACCGGGTCATCTACTACTTCTTCGTCAGCGGGGCGATGTTCCCGGTGTTCCTGGCGCTCGTACCGCTGTTCTTCATGGTCAAGCGGCTCGACATGCTCAACAGCTTCCAGGGCCTGATCCTGGTGTACGTCGCCTACTCGATGCCGTTCACCGTGTTCTTCATGCACTCGTTCTTCCGCACGCTGCCCACCGCGGTCTACGAGGCGGCGGTGATCGACGGAGCCTCCGACACCCGGATCTTCTTCCAGGTGATGCTGCCGATGGCCAGGCCCGGCCTGATCTCCGTCGGGATATTCAATGTCCTGGGGCAGTGGAACCAGTACATCCTGCCCGCCGTGCTGATGCAGCCGCAGTCCGGATCGGACCCCGAGCGCTACATGCTCACCCAGGGCCTGATCCAGCTCCAGTACCAGATGGGCTACGAGACGGACCTGCCGGTGCTCTTCGCCGGCGTCACCATCGCGATGATCCCGATGCTGGTGGTCTACCTGTCCTTCCAGCGGCAGATCCAGGCCGGTCTGACCTCCGCCACCCTCAAGTAGCGGGACTCGCCGACGGCCGGCCGCGCGGGAACCTTCCCGTCGCGGCCGGCCGTTGGCGCGCCTTACAGCCAGCTGCCGAACTTCTTGATGTAGAGGCCCTTCAACAGCTGCGTGAGCGTGCAGTAGGCGAGCAGGATGCCGATCAGCCACGGGAAGTAGCCCGCGGGCAGCGCCACCAGGCCGAGCGGTCCGGCCAGCGGCGAGAAGGGCAGGTACAGCCCGGTCAGCACCGCGAGGACGGTCATCACCAGCACCGGCCAGGACGCCCGCGACTGGATGAAGGGGATCTTGCGGGTGCGGATCATGTGGACGACCAGGGTCTGCGAGAGCAGCCCCTCGACGAACCAGCCGGACTGGAAGAGCGACTGGGCCGCCTCGTTGTCGGCGCCGAAGACGTTCCACATGATCAGGAACATCGCGATGTCGAAGACCGAGCTGATCGGGCCGATGCAGACCATGAACCGGCCGATGCCCCTGGCGTCCCAGCTGCGCGGCTCGCGCAGGTACTCCTCGTCCATCCGGTCCCAGGGGGTCGCCAGCTGGGCGATGTCGTAGACCAGGTTCTGCATCAGCAGCATGATCGCGAGCATCGGCTGGAACGGGATGAACGCGCTGGCCACCAGGACCGAGAAGACGTTGCCGAAGTTCGAGCTGGCGGTCATCTTGATGTACTTGACGGTGTTGCCGAAGGTGGTCCGGCCCTGGACCACGCCGTGCTCCAGGACGGTCAGGTCCTTCTCCAGCAGGATGATGTCCGCCGACTCCTTCGCGATGTCGACGGCGGTGTCCACCGAGATGCCGACGTCCGCGTCGCGCAGCGCGGCCGCGTCGTTGATGCCGTCCCCGAGGAAGCCGACCGTGTGGCCCCCGGCCTGCAGGGCCCGCACGATGCGGGCCTTCTGGACCGGGTTAACCTTGGCGAAGACGGTCGTACGGGCGGCCAGCTCGCGCAGGTCCGTGTCGTCGAGGGTGTCCAGGGCGCGGCCCTGGACCACCCGGCCCACGTCGATCCCGACATCGGCGCAGACCCGCGCCGCGACCAGCTCGTTGTCACCGGTGATCACCTTGACGGCGATGCCCTTGTCGGCCAGGGCCTTCAGGGCGCGGCCCGCGTCGGCCTTCGGCGGGTCCAGGAAGGCGAGGAAGCCGACCAGGGTCAGCCGGTCCTCGTCCGCGACGGTGTAGGTGTCGCGGGGGGAGGCGATCGTGCGGGTGGCCACGGCCAGTACCCGCAGGCCCCGGCGGTTGTGGTCCTCGGCGACCCGGGTGGCGTGCCACCGCAGCTGATCGGTCAGCTCGACGATCCGCCCGCGGTCCCGCACGTGGCCGCAGAGCCCCAGGACCTCCTCGACCGCCCCCTTCGTGATCATGACGTGCTCGGACCGGCCCGCCGGTCCGTCCAGGGCGTTGCGGGCCAGGACCACGGACATCCGGCGCCGGGCGAAGTCGAAGGGGATCTCGTCGACCATCGAGAACCGGGTGTCGACGACAACCTCCTCGGCCTCGCCCACGCGGTCGATGACCGCCTGGTCCATCAGGTTCTTCAGGCCCGTCTGGAAGTGCGCGTTGAGGTAGCCGTACTCCAGCACCTCGGCGTCCTCGTCGCCGTGCACGTCGAGGTGGCGGTCGAGGACGATCCGGTCCTCGGTGAGGGTGCCGGTCTTGTCCGTGCAGAGCACGTCCATCGCGCCCAGGTTCTGGATCGCGTTGAGCCGCTTGACGACGACCTTGTGCCGGGCCATCGCGACCGCGCCGCGCGCCAGGTTGGCGGAGACGACCATCGGCAGCATCTCGGGCGTGAGGCCCACCGCCACGGCGATGCCGAGCAGGAAGGCGGCGTTCCAGTCGCCCTTGGTGAAGCCGTTGATCATGAAGACGACGGGGACCATCACCAGCATGAAGCGGATCAGCAGGAAGCTGACCTTGCGCACGCCGGTGTCGAAGGCGGTCTGCGGGCGCTCGCCGGTCAGCGAGCCCGCCATCGAGCCGAAGTAGGTGTCGGTGCCGGTGGCGACGACGACCGCGGTGGCGGTGCCCGAGGTGACGGAGGTCCCCATCAGGCAGAGGTTGTCGGCCTCGACCGGGTCGGCGGTCGCGGCCTGCCCGAGGTCCACCGGGCGGGTGTCGGCCTTGGCGACCGGCAGCGACTCGCCGGACAGGGCGGCCTGGCTGACCATGAGGTCCTTGGACGTGACCAGCCGCAGGTCCGCGGGGACCAGGTCACCGGCGGCCAGCTTGACGACGTCACCGGGCACGACCCGGTCCATCGGGATCTCGAAGGTCGTCGGGACCGAGCCGCCGCCCGCCCGCCGCTGGACCGCGCAGGTGGTGGTGACGAGCTGCTGCAGCGCGTCGGCGGCCCGGCCCGAGCGGTACTCCTGCCAGAAGCGCAGCAGTCCGCTGACGGCGACCATCACCGAGAGGATGATGACGCCCGGGTCGGCGGGGTCCTGCCAGAACATGACGGCGGCCAGGAAGACCAGGACCGCGATGAAGGGGTTCGCGTACGCCCTGGCGAGCTGGACCCACCAGCGGGGCGCGCGCTCCCGGGCGACGGCGTTCGCGCCGCCGCGCTCCAGGCGCAGTGCGGCCTCGGCGCGGGTGAGGCCGTCGGGGGTGGCGGACAGGTCCCGCAGCACCTGCGGGCCGGGCCGCGCGCTGAGCGCGGTGAGCCGCTCGCCGACCGCGCGGGTGCGGGCTTCGAGTTCCGCCGCCTTGCGCTCGCGGCGGGCCCGGCCCGGCGGTGCGAGCTTCGTGGGCGTACGGGGGGTGAGCATGGTCATGACGAGTACCTCCCTCCACGGCGTCCGGGCGGCACGGAGCCGCGCGGTCACGTGGAGTGATCATGGGTCGGCGCGGGGGCACGGGGCCGCGCGGAGCGCCGACGGGCATGGATGACGCACGCCGGGCGCGGGGCCGGGAGCGTGCGGAGGGCATGAGGACGTGCACGGATCTCCGCGGGCATGCCGCGGCCGTGCGCACTCAAGGAAGAAGGGTCAGCCGGTGCGGCCGATCAACCGACGAGAGCGCGGCAAGGACTTCGGTCGGGACTCATTCCCGAACACCTCCTCGCGTAGCGCCGTCATCGACGTGGCGCCCGGTCCGGCCGGAATGGCCGCAGAGGACCGGCGCCTCAGCGACCGTAACACGGGCCCCGGGGATGTTTCTCCCGCCTTATGACCGGTAGTGGCCGATTCGTGCTGCGTCGGCCTCTTGACGTCTGGATGTCCAAAGGCTCGACTAAGGGTTCACAAGTTGGAGAGACGCCGGGGTCTCGTCAAGGCGATCCCGGCCGGGGGGCGACGCAGGCCGTCGCTCATGGCAGGAGTGGATGAGTCGTGAAGACTCCGGGATCGCAGTCGTCACTGCACCGCGCGAACCTCGAACGGGTCGTGCGGGCGGTCCGGCTCGCCGGCTCGCTGACCCAGGCGGAGATCGCCCGTACCACCGGACTGTCGGCGGCCACGGTCTCCAACATCGTCCGCGAGCTGAAGGACGGCGGGACCGTCGAGGTCACCCCGACCTCCGCCGGGGGCCGCCGGGCCCGCAGCGTCTCGCTGAGCGGCGACGCGGGCATCGTGATCGGCGTCGACTTCGGCCATACGCACCTGCGCGTGGCGGTCGGCAACCTCGCCCACCAGGTGCTGGCCGAGGAGGCCGAGCCGCTGGACGTCGACGCCTCCTGGGTGGACGGCTTCGACCGGGCCGAGGCGCTGGTCGGCAGTCTGATCGACGGCATCGGGGTGAGCCGGGACAAGGTCATCGGCGTCGGCCTCGGCGTCCCCGGCCCGATCGACGGCGAATCCGGGAACCTGGGGTCCACCTCGATCCTGCCGGGCTGGGCCGGCATCAATCCGCGCCGGGAGCTCTCGCAGCGGCTCGGCGTCCCGGTGTACGTCGACAACGACGCGAACCTCGGCGCCCTGGGCGAGCTGGTGTGGGGCAGCGGCCGGGGGGTCAAGGACCTGGCCTACATCAAGGTCGCCAGCGGCGTCGGCGCCGGTCTGGTGATCAACGGGCAGATCTACCGGGGCCCGGGGGGCACCGCGGGCGAGATAGGCCACATCACGCTGGACGAGTCGGGTCCGGTGTGCCGCTGCGGGAACCGGGGCTGCCTGGAGACCTTCGCGGCGGCCCGCTACGTCCTGCCGCTGCTCCAGAGCAGCCACGGGCCGGAACTGACCATGGAGCGGGTGGTCGAGCTCGCCCGCGGCGGCGACCCGGGCTGCCGCCGGGTGATCACCGACGTGGGCCGGCACGTGGGCAGCGGCGTGGCGAGCCTCTGCAACCTCTTGAACCCGAGCCGGGTGGTGCTGGGCGGTTCGCTGGCGGACGCCGGAGAGCTGGTCCTGGCCCCCATACGCGAGTCCGTGGGCCGGTACGCCATCCCGAGTGCGGCGCGTCAGTTGTCGGTCCTCACGGGCTCGTTGGGCGGCCGGGCCGAGGTGCTGGGCGCGCTGGCGCTGGTGCTGAGCGAGATGGGCGATTCGACCGTACTTGGCGGGTTTCAGGAGCCCGTGCTGCTGCATTCAGTTAGATAACGGATGGCACCGTTGTCATCTCGTTAAGGATTCACTCCTTGACGGCAATCTTGCGGCCGGGGTTGACTCACATCCACCTCGGCCGCAACGTTGCGGCCTCGTCAGGGAGGTTCAAGTAATGAACACGCGTATGCGCAGAACCGCTGTTGCCGTCGCCGCGGGCGCGATGGCCGTCTCGCTCGCCGCTTGTGGCAGTGCGAAGGAGTCCGGAAGCAAGTCGGACACCAACACCGTCAAGGGCAACGCGATCAAGGTCGGCCTGCTCCTGCCGGAGAACCAGACCGCGCGCTACGAGAAGTTCGACAAGCCGCTGATCGAGAAGCAGGTCGCCGAGCTCACGGGCGGCAAGGGCGAAGTGGTCTACGCCAACGCGAAGCAGGACGCGACCACCCAGAACTCGCAGGTCGACACGATGATCACCAACAAGGTGAACGTCCTGATCATCGACGCCGTGGACTCCAAGGCCATCGCGGGCTCCGTCAAGCGGGCCAAGGACGCGGGCATCCCCGTCGTGGCCTACGACCGTCTGGCCGAGGGCCCGATCGACGCCTACACCTCCTTCGACAACGAAGAGGTCGGCAAGGTCCAGGGCAAGGCGCTCCTGGAGGCGCTCGGCGACAAGGCCAAGGACGGCCAGATCGTCATGATGAACGGGTCCGTCACCGACCCGAACGCCAAGCTGTTCAAGCAGGGCGCGCACTCCGTCCTCGACGGCAAGGTGAACGTCGCCAAGGAGTACGACACCGTCGAGTGGAAGCCGGAGAACGCCAACACCAACATGGCGGCCGCGCTCTCCGCGGTCGGCAAGGACAAGATCGTCGGCGTCTACTCGGCCAACGACGGCATGGCCGGCGGCATCATCACCGCCCTCAAGGCGGCCGGTCTGTCCACCCTGCCCCCGGTCACCGGCCAGGACGCCGAACTCGCCGGTGTGCAGCGGATCGTGGCGGGCGAGCAGTTCATGAGCGTCTACAAGCCGTACGCCCCCGAGGCCGAGGCCGCCGCCAAGATGGCCGTCGCCCTCGCCAAGAAGGAGCGGATCGAGGTCGTCGCCACGTCCAAGGTCGACAGCCCCACCACCAAGGGCGTCCCGTCCGTGCTGATCCCGGTCGTCTCGCTGACCAAGGCGAACATCAAGGACACCGTCATCCGTGACAACGTCTACACGGCCGACGAGATCTGCACCGACAAGTACGCCGCCGCCTGCGCCACCCTCGGCCTGAAGTAGGGCCCCGCCGCGCCCGGCGACCGCAGGCCCCCACGGGCCGACGCCCCCGCCGAGCGCGGCCCCCACGCCTGTCGGCGCCCCGCCTTCCAACTCCCGCCACTGGCGGGGCGCCGTACAGAAACGTTTTACCTACCCTTGTTCATACCCCCTGTGGTCCTGCTCTTTTGCACGACATCCCCGCCGGTCAGGCGGCGAAGGAGATGGTTCATGTGTCCGCTGCGCCCGTGCTGGCGTTGCGAGGGGTCTCGAAGAGGTTCGGCGCCGTCCAGGCCCTGACCGACGTAGAACTCGAGATCCACTCAGGCGAGGTGGTCGCCCTCGTCGGCGACAACGGCGCCGGTAAGTCCACGCTGGTCAAGACGATCGCCGGCGTGCACCCCATCGATGACGGAGTCATCGAGTGGCAGGGGCGCCCGGTGTCCATCACCAAGCCCCACGACGCCCAGAACCTGGGCATCGCGACGGTCTACCAGGACCTCGCGCTCTGCGACAACATCGATGTCGTCGGCAACCTCTTCCTGGGACGCGAGATCAAGCGGCGCGGGGTCCTCGACGAGGTGGAGATGGAGCGCCGCGCACGCGAGCTGCTCACCACCCTGTCCATCCGGATCCCCAGCGTGCGCATCCCCATCGCCTCGCTCTCGGGCGGCCAGCGCCAGACCGTGGCGATCGCCCGCTCCATGCTGGGCGAGCCCCAGCTCGTCATCCTCGACGAGCCCACCGCCGCCCTCGGCGTCGAGCAGACCGCACAGGTGCTCGACCTCGTGGAGCGGCTGCGCGAGCGCGGCCACGCCGTCATCCTCATCAGCCACAACATGGCCGACGTGAAGGCCGTGGCCGACAAGGTGGCCGTCCTGCGCCTCGGGCGCAACAACGGCGTCTTCTCCGTGAAGGACACGTCGCAGGAAGAGATCATCTCCG
This sequence comes from Streptomyces sp. NPDC006529, assembly GCF_040611795.1. Taxonomy (NCBI): domain Bacteria; kingdom Bacillati; phylum Actinomycetota; class Actinomycetes; order Kitasatosporales; family Streptomycetaceae; genus Streptomyces; species Streptomyces sp. NPDC006529. The sequence goes on from NZ_JBEXPB010000005.1 coordinate 81,628, forward strand.
CCATCACCGGGGCCACGGACAACGCCGTGACCCGCCGGGCGGCCCGTACCGGGGAGGCCCGCAAGTGAGTACCCAGAATCGCCCGGCCGGTCCGCTGGGCAAGGGACCGCAGCACGCCAGGCCGACCGACCCCGTCCCGGCCGCCGCGGACGCCATCCCGGCCGTGGACCCCCGGCTGCTCGTGCGCGAGCAGGGGTTCGCCGGCTACCTGAACGAGTTCGGCCGCAAGCTGAAGGCCGGCGACCTGGGCTCCGTCCCCGTCGTCCTCGGTCTGATCATCATCTGGAGCATCTTCCAGAGCCTGAACTCGAACTTCCTCGGCCCCGAGAACCTCACCAACATCGCGATCACGATGACGGCCACCGGCATGATGGCGGTCGGCATCATCTTCGTCCTGCTGCTCGGCGAGATCGACCTCTCGGTCGGTTCGGTCAGCGGCGTCTCGGGCGCGATCGTCGCGGTCCTCGCCGTCACCCACGGCGTCAACGAATGGCTGGCCGTCCTCGCGGCGATCGCCGGAGGCGCCCTGATCGGCTCCCTCCACGGCTTCTTCTTCGCCAAGATCGGTGCCCCGGCCTTCGCCGTCACCCTGTCGGGCCTGCTGTTCTGGTCCGGCGCCATGCTGCAGATCCTCGGCAGCAACGGCACCGTCAACATCGACGCGGACGGCGTGGTCGGCAAGCTGACCACGTACTTCTTCTCGGACGTGGCCGTCGGTTACGGGCTCGCCGCCCTCGCCACGGCGGCGTACTTCCTCGCGTCCTTCTCCGACGCGCGGCGCCGCGAGGCCGCCGGGGTCCCCTCCCGCCCGCTCGGCGAGATCCTGCTGCGCACCGCGCTCCTCGCGGTGTTCACCTTCGGCCCCGCCGTCGTCTTCAACCAGTACAAGGGCATGCCGCTCGCGGTCCTGCTCTTCCTGCTGGCCCTGGTCGCCACGGACTTCGTCCTGCGGCGCACCACCTTCGGCCGCCAGGTCTTCGCCCTCGGCGGCAGCGTCGAGGCCTCCCGGCGCTCGGGCATCAACGTGAACCGGGTCCGCATCACCGTCTTCGCCATCGCGGGCACGTTCGCGGCGATCGGCGGCCTGTTCTGGGCCTCCAAGATCGCGGCGGCGAACCAGAGCGCCGGTGCGGGCGACCTGCTGATGAACGTCATCGCGGCGGCCGTCATCGGCGGCACCAGCCTCTTCGGCGGCCGCGGCCGCACCTGGAACGCCCTCCTCGGTGTCATGGTCATCACATCGATCCAGTACGGTCTGGCCCTGGAGGGGATCGCCACACCGATCCAGTACATGATCACCGGCGCGGTGCTGCTGGCCACCGTGGTGATCGACTCCGTCACCCGCAAGACGCAGAAGACGGCGGGACGCGCCTAGCCGCACCCCGCCCGGATCCCGGTCCGCCCCTGGTCGGACCGCGATCCGGCCCGGCGGCGGCCGGGACACGCCCGGGCCCGACACGTCCGGGCGTACACCGCTCATGTGCCCGGCGCCACCTCGTGTGGTGCCGGGCACCTGTGCGTACGTCCACTCGAACGTGGTGTGTGAGCCCGTACCGGTGTGTACAGATATGACAAAGGCGGGACAGTGGCGGGACGGCCCGGCGACCGGCGCCGTGAGCGGAACATTAGACTCGACAGACCAGCAAGCAACTGCAAGGAGGCACGGGTGCTGCTGACCCGCATCAAGGGACCGCGCGATCTGGACCGGCTCAGCCAGGAGGAGCTCGACCAGCTCGCCGCCGAGATCAGGTCTTTCCTCGTCGACGCCGTCTCCAAGACCGGCGGGCACCTCGGCCCCAACCTCGGTGTGGTCGAACTGACGATCGCCCTGCACCGGGTCTTCGACTCGCCGAAGGACAAGGTCCTCTTCGACACCGGCCACCAGGCCTACGTCCACAAGCTGCTCACGGGCCGCCAGGACTTCGGGAACCTGCGCGCCAAGGGGGGCCTGTCCGGCTACCCCTCGCGCGCCGAGTCCGACCACGACGTCATCGAGAACTCGCACGCCTCCACGGTCCTCGGCTGGGCCGACGGCCTCGCCAAGGCCAACGAGGTGCTCGGCCGCGAGGACCACCACGTCGCGGCCGTCATCGGCGACGGCGCCCTCACCGGCGGCATGGCCTGGGAGGCGCTGAACAACATCGCCGCCGCCAAGGACCGCCCGCTGGTGATCGTCGTCAACGACAACGAGCGCTCCTACGGGCCCACCATCGGCGGCCTCGCGAACCACCTGGCCACCCTGCGCACCACGGACGGCTACGAGCGCTTCCTGGCCCGCGGCAAGGACCTGCTGGAGCGCACGCCGGTCGTCGGCAAGCCGCTCTACGAGACCCTGCACGGAGCCAAGAAGGGCCTCAAGGACTTCATCGCCCCGCAGGGCATGTTCGAGGACCTCGGCCTGAAGTACATCGGGCCGATCGACGGGCACGACATCGACGCCCTGGAGTCCGCCCTGCAGCGCGCCAAGCGCTTCAGCGGGCCGGTCATCGTGCACTGCCTCACGCAGAAGGGGCGGGGGTACGAGCCCGCCGTCCAGGACGAGGCGGACCGCTTCCACGCGGTCGGCGTGATCCACCCGGACACCGGCCTGCCGGTGACCACCGACGCCGCCAGCTGGACCTCCGTCTTCGCCGACGAGATGGTCAAGCTGGGCAAGGAGCGCAAGGACCTCGTCGCGATCACCGCGGCCATGCTCCAGCCCGTGGGCCTGAAGAAGTTCGCGGACGCCTACCCGGACCGGATCTTCGACGTCGGCATCGCCGAGCAGCACGCCGCCACCTCGGCGGCGGGCCTGGCGACCGGCGGCGCCCACCCGGTCTTCGCGGTCTACGCGACCTTCCTCAACCGCGCCTTCGACCAGGTCCTCATGGACGTGGCCCTGCACAAGTGCGGGGTCACCTTCGTGCTCGACCGGGCCGGGGTCACGGGTACGGACGGCGCTTCCCACAACGGCATGTGGGACATGTCGATCATGCAGGTCGTTCCGGGCCTGCGCCTGGCCGCCCCGCGTGACGCCGAACAGCTGCGCGCCCAGCTGCGCGAGGCCGTCGAGGTCAAGGACGCCCCGACCGTGGTGCGCTACTCCAAGGGCGTCGTCGGCCCGGCCGTCCCGGCCGTCGGCCGGATCGGCGGCATGGACGTGCTGCGCACCCCGGCCCCCGAGGTCACCCGCCCCCTCGGCCCTTCGGGCCTGGGGGGACCCCTCGGGGACGTACTCATCGTCTCGGTCGGCGCGCTCGCCCCGATGTGCCTGGAGATCGCCGATCTGCTGGACAAGCAGGGCATCTCCTCGACCGTCGTGGACCCGCGCTGGGTCAAGCCGGTGGACGAGGCCCTGGCCCCGCTCGCCGACGGCCACCGCGTCGTCGTCACCGTCGAGGACAACGGGCGCACCGGCGGCGTCGGCTCGGCCGTCTCGCAGGCCCTGCGGGACGCGGGCGTCGACGTACCGCTGCGCGACTTCGGCATCCCGCAGCGCTTCCTGGACCACGCCTCCCGCAAGGAGGTCATGGCCGAGATCGGGCTGACGGCTCCGGACATCGCGCGGCAGGTCACCGGCCTGGTCGCCAAGCTGGACGGCCGCTACGAGAGCGAGCCCGCCGCCACGGTCGACTAGCGGGCCGGGGGCGCCCGGCGCGTCCCGGCGCCTGATCATCTGCGGTTGCACGCCACGGGCCGGAAGGTTCACCCTGAGGGGGTGGGCCCTCCGGCCCGTCTCGTTTCCGGTGCTTTCCCGCGCGGTCCGATCCCGCGCGGTGCGATGCGGTCTCTTCTGGAGGTGCGTCGGTGCGTACGAATCTGAACAGCCCCTTCCGTACCAAATCCGTCGAACAGTCCATCCGTGACACGGAAGAACCGGAACACGCGCTCCGGAAATCCCTCTCGGCCTGGGACCTCACCGTCTTCGGCGTCGGCGTCATCATCGGCACCGGCATCTTCGTCCTCACCGGCAAGGTCGCCAAGGAGACCGCCGGTCCCGCCACCGCCCTCGCGTTCGTCGCGGCCGGCGTGGTGTGCGCGCTGGCCGCCCTCTGCTACGCCGAGTTCGCCTCGACCGTGCCGGTGGCCGGCTCCGCCTACACCTTCTCGTACGCCTCGATCGGCGAGCTGCCCGCCTGGATCATCGGCTGGGACCTGGTGCTGGAGTTCGCGCTGGGCACCGCCGTCGTGGCCGTCGGCTGGTCGGGCTACGTCCGCTCGCTGATGGACAACGCGGGCATCCACCTGCCGGCCTCGCTCCAGGGGCCCGACGTGCCGGGCGGCACCTTCGACCTGCTCGCCTTCGTCCTGGTGCTGGTCCTCACCGCGATCCTCGTCGTCGGGGTGAAGCTCTCCGCGCGGATCACCGGGATCGTCGTGGCCATCAAGGTCACGGTGGTGCTCATCGTGATCATCGCGGGCCTGTTCTTCATCACGAAGTCGAACTACCACCCGTTCATCCCACCGGCCCAGCCCCAGAAGGGCGGATCGGGGCTCGACGCCCCGCTGGTCCAGCTCATCTTCGGCTACCAGCCCACCAACTTCGGCGTGATGGGCATCTTCACCGCCGCCTCCGTCGTCTTCTTCGCCTTCATCGGCTTCGACGTGGTGGCCACCGCCGCCGAGGAGACCCGGCTGCCGCAGAAGGACATGCCGCGCGGCATCCTCGGCTCGCTGGTCATCTGCACCGTGCTTTACGTCGCGGTGTCGATCGTGGTCACGGGCATGCAGAACTACAGACAGCTCTCCACCAGCGCCCCGCTGGCCGACGCCTTCAAATCCGCCGGGCACCCGGTGTACGGAGGCATCATCAGCTTCGGCGCGGCCGTCGGTCTGACCACCGTCTGCATGATCCTGCTGCTCGGCCAGACCAGGGTGTTCTTCGCGATGAGCCGCGACGGACTGCTGCCCCGCTTCTTCTCGCGGACCCACCCCAAGTTCCGTACGCCCTACCGGCCGACGATCCTGCTCGGCGTGATCATCGCGATCGTCGCCGGGTTCACCAGCATCAACGAGCTGGCCACCCTGGTGAACATCGGCACGCTCTTCGCCTTCGTCGTCGTGGCGCTCGGCGTGATCGTCCTGCGCCGCACCCGCCCCGACCTGCACCGGGCCTTCCGGACCCCGTGGGTGCCGCTGGTGCCGATCCTGTCGATCGCGGCGTCGCTGTGGCTGATGCTCAACCTGCCGGCCGAGACCTGGCTGCGGTTCGGGATCTGGATGGTCGTCGGCTTCTTCGTCTACTTCCTGTACGGAAGGCAGCACAGCCGGCTGGGACGGGGCGAGGGCATGCCGGTGGCCGATGCCCCGGTCACCGGAACCGGCCCGGGGCCCGACACGGGGCCGGGGCCCGACCCGGGCCGGACGCCCGGCGCGGGCCCGGGGCCCGGCACGTACTGACCGTCGGGGCTCCGGCCGCGCGAAGCCCGCGACTGCGAGGAGTCCCCGGCCGCCGACGGATCAGCCGCCGGTGGCCGGGGACTTCTTCGCATCGGCCGGGATCGGCCGGTCGTTGCGCAGGGCCTCCCACAGGGTGCCGGCCTGCGGCTCGGCGACGACCACGCGGTTGCGGTCGACCTTGTCGTAGTCGACCGGCAGCATGATGGTCTCCATCGTGCTCGGGTCGACGCCCTTCATGCTCTGCGCGAAGTCGGCGAGCGCGGTCAGCGAACCGAGGCCGGAGTCGGTGGTCAGCGACTTGGTCCCGGCGTCGGCGAGCTTGTACAGCCGGGCCGGGCTGCCGAGGGCGTCCTGCTGCTTGATCTCGGAGAGCATCGCCATCATGAACTGCTGCTGGAGGCCTATGCGTCCGAGGTCGCTGCCGTCGCCGTAGCCGTAGCGGGTACGGACGAACTTCAGCGAGTCGGCGCCGTCCAGACGGTGCGTCCCGGCATCGAGCTTGAGCCCGCCCTTGGACCCCGACATGGGCTTGTCCAGGGTCACGGTGACCCCGCCGAGGGCGTCGACCAGGCCCTTGAACCCGGCGAAGTCCACCTCCACGAAGTGGTCCACCCGGATCCCCGACATCTGCTCCACGGTCTTGACCACACAGGCCGGACCGGCCGCGGAGTAGACGGAGTTGAACATGACCCGCTTCGCGGTTCCCAGCGTCTTGCCGTCCTCGTCCTTGCACTCGGGCCGGGTGACCAGGGTGTCGCGGGGGATGCTCACCGCGGTGGCCTTCGCCCGGCCCTCGGGCAGGTGCACGAGCATGGCGGTGTCCGAACGGGCCCCGCTGACGTCGCCGTGGTCGAGGTCGCCGTTGGCCCCGGCGCGCGAATCGGATCCGAGCACGAGGACGTTCTGGGCCCCGGGGACCACCTTGGCGGGCCGGTTGTCCCCGATGGCGTCGTCGAGGTCGACGCTGTCGATGTTCCCGTTCAGGTGGCTGTAGGCCCACCACCCGGCGCCCGCGCCCGCGAGGAGCAGCACCGCGACCAGCGCCAGGACGGTCCGCAGGACCCGGCGTCCGCGCGAGCGCGGCGGTCGGGCGCCCGTACCGCCCGTGCCCCCGGCGCCGTCCGCGCCACCGGAGCCGCCCGCGCCGCCCGCCGCGGCCGCGTCGACCGGGCCGTCGGAGCCGTCCGCAGATGCGGCCGACGTGCTGTCTGGTGACGCGGCGTTGGTCTTCATCTGCCCCGGTCCTCCGCTCGATTGTTCGATCGCGCACTATAGACCACCGGCGCCCTTCCTATAGTCGACCGATGTCATCGGTGTGCGAGGATCACGGGCGCGAAGGAACGGGCGGGAGCGACGGGTGGGGGCGGGCCCAGCGGTGAAGAGCGAGCGATCGTCGCGGCGCCGGCGCCGCGGAGCCCCCGCCACCGCACCGGCCCACCGCATCCCCTCCCACACCCTCCACGTGGTGGCCCATCCGGCCGACGCCCTCGCCGTGACCGGCAGCGCGCTGTTCGGCGCGCTGGCCGAACCGGACCGCGCGGTGACGGTCGTCTGCCTGGTCCCCGGACCGCCGCAGGCCCGCGACCACCTCCTCGACGTGATCGGCCGTGGCGGCCCCTGGGAGCGGGCCGCCGAACCGCTGGGCACGGATGCGGTGTTGCACCTCTTCCGGCTCCGCACCCGGCCCGCGACGACGGTCTGCTTCGCCGAGCCGTCGCGGTCGCCCTCGCCCTCGGACCCGGCCGCAGGCCCCGACGGCGAAGGCGACGGCGGCCGGCCGGAGTTCGCCGCCCTCGCCGCCGCGCTGCTGCGCCGCTTCGCGCCCACCCTGGTGTGCACCCTGGACCCGGATCCCGAACACCTCGGGTGGAGCGAGCCGCAGGGCGCGGTGTACGCCGACCACCCCGACCACGCGGCCGTGGCGGAGGGCGTGCTGGAGGCGGTGCGGTCCGAGCGCCTGCCCGGCCTCGTCGTGGAGTGCTTCCGGGCCGCCGGTTCCTGCGGCCGGGCCGCCCCCACCGCCATCGCCCGCTACCCCGGGCCCCGGATCGGGCTCGGCCGGGGCCCCGACGGGCGGCTGACCGCCCACGCCGCGCTCGGCGGGGCGGTGGTGCGCTGGACCGAGCGGGCCCCCGGCGGCCCCGACTGGGTGCGCGAGGAACTCGACACCCCGCCCCTGCTGCCGGTGCTGTCCGTGGCCCGGACCGCGCAGGGGTGGGTCCACCTCTTCTCGCTGCGCCGCACCGCCGCGTCCGGACCGGCGGGCGCCGGGGTCGAGGTGGTGCACGCCGTGCAGTACCAGACCGGGCGCCCCGTGGGCAGCTGGCACGGGCTGGGCAACCCGAACGGGGCGCACACCGGCAAGGGACGCGCGGCCGGGGTGCCGTGCGCGGTGGTCGACGCCGAGGGCTGCGTCCACGTGTACGTCCGCAACTTCGGGCGCGGGCTGAGCGCCCGCTCGCAGCGCGAGGACGGCTCCTGGACGCCCTGGCGGGACCTCCAGGGGTCCGGGGTCCAGGACGGCGCGGCCGCCGCGCTCGACGCCGCGGGACGGCCCGTGCTGTTCGCCCCGTCCCGGGACGGGGTGCTGCACTGGCGCCACGACCCCGCGGCCGGCGACCTGCGCCGCGCCGGACCGCCGCTGCCGCTGCTCGCGCCCCCGGGCGCCGGGCTGACCGCGCTGGCCACCGGGCCCGGCCGGGTCACCGTCTACGGCTGCGACGAACGGGACGGGGCGACGTACGCCCTGCGCCCCGACGGGACGCTGACGTCCCTGGGCGGCGCAGGAGCGGCCGGGCCCGCCGCGGCGGCCGCGACGGGCGCGCTGCGCACGGCCATCGACGGCTACGACTGCACGGTGCTGCTGCGCCGGACGCCCGACGGCCCGGTCGGGATCGCGGCGTACCCGACCGAGCAGGAGCAGGCCGGACTCTGGTGGGAGCCGCTGGGCGCGCCGGGCCTGCGGGAACCGGCGGCCGCCGTGGACGCGTTCGGCCGCCTCACGGTCGTCTCCCTGGGCGCGGACGGCCGATTGTCCGTGGCCCGCCAGGATCCGGCGGTCCCGGGGCTGGCCTTCGGCGGATGGGTGGTCCTTTAGCATCCCGGGGCGTCGTCCGGATGCCGGGGGGTAAGCCGCCTTCCTTTATAATTTCCGAATCTTGCGGCGATGGGACCGGGAACTCGGCAGCGTGCGAGACGCGGCGCGAGAGACCGGTGACAGAAGGCGCGGAAAGGTTCACATGCCTGGTGGTGCGATACGGGCCGGGGCGGAGCACATGGGTCCGGTCGGTGGGACCGGCGGTCCCACCCTGTCGGTGGGGGACGCGGGCGACACGGCGTACGCCGACCCCCGCGCGACCCCGTTGGCCGCCCGCGAGGCCAACCGCGCCGCCGTCGCCGGACTCCTCGACGCCCTCGGGGTCGCCCACTTCGCCGTCCGCGGCAAGTCCGACCACGGCACGGTCATCGCGGTGGAGGAGGCCGACCGGGCCCGGGTGCTCGAAGGCCTGCGGCGGCTCCTGGCCTCCTCCGCCGGGTACGTCACCGCCCTGGCCGCCGAACCGCTGCGCACCCCCCGGCCCGTCCCCGGTCATGATCCGGCGGTGTGGCAGCGCGCCCGGACGGCCGCCGCGGTCCAGGTCAGCTGGTACCGCACCGACCCCGGCGGACACCTGGTCCTCGGGCACGAATACGGCTGCGCGGTCGAGTTCTGGGCCCGCCAGGGCGACCGGCTGACCGCCCCGCGCGCCAACCGCGTCGCCTGGTCCGTGGCCGCCGACGGTCCCCTCATGCTGGGCGCCGGACGGCTGTTCAGCCGCTTCGTGCCCGTCCACACCACCCTCCCCGAGGCGCCCGCGCTGGCGACCCGGCCGGAGTTCCTGGTCCCGCTGGTCGAGGACATCGACTTCCCCGTGGACGCCGTCTACACCTGGGTCGACGGCAACGACCCGGTCTGGGCGGCCCGCAAGGCCTCCGCGCGCGGCGAGGCCTACCATGCCGAATCCGCCAGCGACGCCCGCTTCCTCAGCCGCGACGAGCTGCGCTACTCGCTGCGCTCGCTGCACCTGTTCGCGCCCTGGATCCGCACCGTCCACGTGGTCACCGACGACCAGGTGCCCGCCTGGATGCGCCGCGACCTGCCCGGCTTCCGGATCGTCAGCCACCGCGAGATCTTCCGGAACCCGGACGACCTGCCCACCTTCAACTCGCACGCCATCGAGAGCCGGCTGCACCACGTGCCCGGACTCTCCGAGCACTTCCTGTACTTCAACGACGACATGTTCCTCGGCCGCCCGCTGACCCCGCACACCTTCTTCAGCCCCGTCGGCACGGCGCGCTACTTCCCCTCCCAGAACCGGATCCCGCAGGGCCCGGTGACCGACGCCGACACCCCCGTCGACGCCGCCTGCAAGAACAACCGGGCGCTGCTTCTGGAGCGGTTCGGCCGGGTCATCACCCAGCCCATGGAGCACATCCCCTACGCCCTGCGCCGCAGCGCCATGGCGGAGGCCGAGGCGGACTTCCCGCGCGAGTGGGCCCGTACCTCCGCCAGCCGGTTCCGCGCGATGACCGACCTGTCCCCGACCTCGTCCCTGGCGCTGTACTACGCGGCGCTCACCGGCCGGGCCCAGCCGGGCTCCATGGCCTTCACCTACCTCCAGCTGGCCGTGCCGGACCTCGCGCGGCGCCTGGAGAGGCTGCTGAAGGGACGGGACCAGGACTCCTTCTGCCTGAACGACGCCTTCTCGACCCCGGAGGACATGGCGGTGCAGCAGGAACTCCTCTCCGGGTTCCTGAACGCGTACTTCCCCGTCCCCGGCCCCTGCGAACTCTGAGGAGGAGCGTGCGCGTGCAAGATTCCGGATCGACGACTTCCGCCTCGCAGGTCTACCAGAAGCTGGTTCCCCGGCCGGTGCGGACCGTGGCCATGAACACCGTGCCCGTCCAGGTGCGCCGCACGCTGAAGAAGCGCCTGGACCGCGCCCTGGCCCAGCGCGAGTCCCGGCTGCACCAGCGGGCGCTGCGGCGGCTGCGGACCACGGACTTCAGCAACCTGCCCGAAGGGCGCACCAAGGCCGCGGACGGCCGGGTCGGCCACGTCCACTCCGGACTCACCCCCGACCTCGCCCGGCGCACCGACCTCGCCCTGGTGACGACCGTGCTCGACGCGGCGAAGATCCCGTGGTTCACCGTGCCCGCCCTCGACGACCGCCGGATGTGCCTGGCCGTCCCCCGCGAGCACAAGGGCGCCGTGCGGCGCGTGCTGCGCGCCCTGCTGGAGCGGCAGACGGGGTACGTGGTCTCCGTCGCTCCGGGCAAGGACGACACGGCGAAGATCCCCGGCAGCCACGTCAAGGCCTGGAAGCACTTCGGCGCGGCCCGGGTGATCCGGATCGTGTGGCTGCGCACCGACCCGACCGGCTCCCTGTGGGTGGGCGAGAACCAGGGCGTCGAGATCGAGTTCTGGGCCACGGACACCACCCGGGACGCCCCCCGGCTGGTCGGCCCCCGCCCCAACCGGGTGCAGCGGGTCGTCCCCGCCGAGGCCCCGCGGACGGTGGAGATCACCCACGACCGGCTCACCGGGTACGCCGACACCGACGCGGGCGCCGAGCCGACCCTGACCCGGGAGGGGTTCGACGTCCCGCGCGTGGAGGAGGTCACCTTCCCCGTCGACGCCGCGGTGCTGTGGTGCCACGACGAGCCGTGGGGCGAGGAACTGCTGCGCGCCACCCTGCGCTCCCTGCACCAGTACGCGCCCTGGACCGACATGGTGCACCTGCTGGCCGTCGCGCCCGTACCGCAGTGGGTACACGCGGACGACCGGCTGCGGATCGTTCCCGCCGGACCGGACGCGGAACAGCACCTGCACGCGGTGCCCGGCCTCGCCGACCGCTTCCTGTACTTCCGGCCCGGCGCCCTGCTCGGCCGCCCCGTGCGGCCGTTCGACTACTTCACCGCGCTCGGCGGGACCCGGCCCCGGCGCGGCCCGTGGACGGCCCGGGAGGCCGCGGCGCCCTGGACGGGCTGGGCGTACTCCTTCACGCAGCGCGCGGTGACCCACGGCTACGCGCCGGGCCCGCAGCCCTTCGCGCGGGAGATACTGGCCGCCGTGGCCGACGGGTTCGCCGGCCACCAGCCGCTCACCGACGGCCAGTACGCCCCCGAACTGGAGGGCACCCACCCGCTCGACGGGGTAGTCCACCACGCCGCGCACTTCTCCGGGCACGCCGAGCCCTCCGGCGAGGCCACGATCGCCGTCCACGCGGCCGTGCCCGGCGTCACCCGCTGGCTCGACCGGCTCCTCGTACGCCGCGACGCGCAGCAGATGCAGCTGTGCGGACTGGGCTCGCCCGACGCGCTGGACCACGGCGGGACCCGGTCCGTCACGGACTTCCTGCGCCGGTACTACCCGGTGCCCAGCCCCTTCGAACGGTCCCTGCCCGAGCCCCCGCCCGCAGCCGAGCCCGCCGCGCCGACCGGGTCCGCCGACCAGGACGGCTTCGGCTCCGCGTCCGCGCTGCTGGCCGGCTTCGCCTTCGAGGAGTTCGGGACCGGCACGGACACCGACGCCGACGGCTTCCGCTTCGGCTTCGAGCCCGCGTCCCCCGTGGCGAGCGCGCGCGGGGAGGCGGGCAGTCCTTCATGACCGTGGCGAACCCCGAAGCGTCCCCGGCCGTCTCCCTCTACCGCGCCGTGTTGCCCACCCGGCTGCGCCGCGGCCTGGCCCGGCGCATCCCGGCCGGGCTGCGCGCCGTGGTAAAGCGGCTGCTGCGCGGGGCCCGGTTCGGCCTCGGCCCGGCCCGCTCGCTGCGTGCGCGGCGGGCGCGCCGGCGCTGGCCCGACCTGTTCCCTACGGGCGGGGGTCTCGCCGCACCCGCCGAGGGGAGCGCCCGGATCGCGCTGGTCCGGCCCACCGCCTCGCCGCTCGGGCTGCGCGAGGCCAACCTCGAACTGGTCGTCGCCGCCCTGGAGCGGGCGGGCGTCGACCACTTCGCCGTGCGCGGCGCCAGCGACCTGCGGGCCTGCTTCGCCGTGCGCGCGGCGGACCGGCCCCGGGTGGCCGCCGCCCTGCGGGAGTGCGCGCGCCGCACACCGGTGTACGTCGGCCACGGCCCCCTGGACTCGGCGGTGGCGGCGGACGACGCGCCGCGGCCCCCGGGCCGGGTCGCGCTCGGCGGCTCGCGGCGCGGCCGGCGGATCACCGCGGCGGCCGCCGTGCTGCGCGTCGGCATGATCTGGCGAGACCCGGGAGGCACCCTCACCCTCGGCCTCGAATACGGCTGCGACCTGGAGTTCTGGGAGCAGGAGGAGGGGCGGCTGATCGCGCCCCGGCCCAACCGGGTGACCGGCAGCGTGCCCTGCGACGCGCCCCGCATCACGGTCCCCGTGAACCGGCTCACCTCCTTCGCCTCCCACCACACCCGCCGCACCCGCCACGTCCGTACCGTCGAGGCCTACGCGGCTTCCCTGCCCGAGGACATACGCTTCCCCGTCGACGTCGTCTACACCTGGGTCGACGGCGACGACCCCGAATGGCGGCGCCGCCGCCGCGAACAGGGCGGCGAGGGCTATCACGCGGAGTCCGCCAACCCCGCCCGCTACCTCAACCGCGACGAACTGCGCTACTCCCTGCGCTCGGTGGAGCAGCACGCGCCCTGGGTCCGCCGGATCTTCCTGGTCACCGACCGGCAGCGGCCGCAGTGGCTGGAGGAGGGCCACCCCCGGATCACGGTGGTCGACCACCGGGAGATATTCGACGACCCCGCGGCCCTGCCCACCTTCAACTCCCATGCCATCGAGAGCCGTCTGCACCACATCGACGGCCTCGCCGAGCACTTCCTCTACTTCAACGACGACATGTTCCTGGGCCGGCCCGTCACCCCCCGGGACTTCTTCCTGTCGAACGGCATGACCCGCGCGTTCCTCTCGCCGTCCCAGATCCCGCGCTCCGAGGTCACCCCGGGGGACCGCCCGGTGAACGCCGCGGCCAAGAACAACCGCCGGCTCCTGGAGGAGCTGTTCGGCACCACCCTCGTGCAGAAGCTGCGGCACGCCCCCTACCCGCTGCGCCGCAGCGTCCTCGCGGAGATAGAGGAGAGGTTCGCCGGACCGCACCGGGCCACCACCTTCAGCCGGTTCCGCAGCGCGACCGACCTCTCCGTCCCCTCCTCCCTCTACCACTACTACGCCTACCTGACGGGCCGCGCGGTGCCCTCGGACATCGCCTTCGCCTACCTCCCCCTGGACCGGCCCCAGATCGAGCGGCGGCTGAACATCCTGCTGGCCCGCCGCGACCGCCAGGCCTTCTGCATCAACGACACCGTCTCCGACGGCCACGACCAGGAGCGCCAGGCCCGCATGGTCCAGGACTTCCTGCGGGCCTACTTCCCCGTCCCCGGCCCCTTCGAGCGGAAGGAGTTCCACGACCGATGAAGATCTCCTTCCTGATCAACAACATCTACGGCATCGGCGGCACGAACCGGACGGTGATCAACCTCGCCGAGGCGCTGTCCGCGGACCACGAGGTCGAGATCGTCTCGGTCTTCCGCCGTACGTCCGCTCAGCCCAAATTCACCATCTCCCCCCAGGTCGCCGTGCGCGCCCTGGTGGACCTCAGACCCGGCGCCGCGGGCGCCGACCGGGGCCACCCGGACCTGGCCGGACCCACCGACGTGGTGCCCCGCCAGGAGGAGTTCCACGAGCAGTACAGCGCGCTGTCCGACCGGCGGATCATCGACGAGCTGCGCGGGACCGCGGCCGACGTGGTCGTCGGCACCCGGCCCAGCCTCAACCTGTTCGTGGCCCGCCACACCCGCGACTCCGCGCTGCGGGTGGCCCAGGAGCACATGACGCACCTGGCCATCCCGGCGGCCGTCCGGGCGGAGATGGCCCGCGTCTACGGGCGCCTCGACCTCGTCACCACGGTCACCGAGGCCGACGCCCGTTCCTTCCGGGAGCACACGCCGGTCCCCGCAGTGCCCGTGCACGCCGTGCCCAACAGCGTGCCCCGCCCCGTGGTCGCCCCCTCCGACGGCACCCGCAAGGTGATCGTCAGCGCGGGCCGCATGCACCACGTCAAACGCTACGACCTGCTGATCCGCGCCTTCGCCCGGCTCGCCCCCGACTTCCCGGACTGGCGGCTGCGGATCTACGGCGACGGGGAGGAGACGGGCGCGCTGCGCACCCTCGTCAACGACCTGGACCTCGCCGGGCGGATCCTGCTGATGGGCGGGTTCTCGCCGATCGAGTCCGAGTGGGCCAAGGGCTCGGTCGCCGCCGTCACCTCCAGCGCCGAGTCCTTCGGGATGACCCTGGTGGAGGCCATGCGCTGCGGGCTGCCCGTCGTCGCCACCGACTGCCCGGTCGGCCCCCGCGAGATCCTGCGCGACGGCGAGGACGGCTTCCTCGTGCCCAACGGGGACGTCGCCGCCATCGCCGCCGGCCTCGGCCGGCTGATGGCCGACGCCCCGCTGCGCGCCGCGATGGCCGCCGCCGCGCTGCGCAACGCCGAGCGCTACGACCCGGCCGTGATCGCCGCCCGGTACACCGCGCTGTTCGAGGAGGCCGCCGGACGCCGCGCGGCCGCCCGCTCCGGCTACCGCGGGCCGACCGCCGCCCGGCTGGGGCGCCCGCCCGGCGACAGCGCCCCGCCCGCGTCCCTGCGCAGCGCCGTCTGCCACGCCGAGGCCCCCGACGCCGGCTGGCTGAGCCTCACCTGCGACGGCCCCGCGGGCACCCGCGGCCGCGGCGCCTTCCTGCTGCGCCACCGCCCCTCCAGCGGCTCCCGGCAGCCCGACCTCACCCTGGACACCGCGCACGAGGAACTGCCCACCGGCGCGGTGCGGCACACCGCCGTCGTGCCGCCCGCAGCCCTCGACCACCTCGGCGACGGCCGGTGGCGGGTCATGCTCTCCACCGGCAAGGGGGACCCCGTCCACCTCGCGGCCGGAATCCGCGACACCCGCGGCCTCATCGACGCCCGCGCCCGCCTGCTGGACGCGCCCGGCGCCGGACCCGTCCTGTGGAACCTGCCCTACGCGCAGCCGAACGGCGCCCTCATGCTGCGCACCGTGCACCGCGAGACGCACGCGGAAGCCCGCGAGGTCCGCGTCGGCGAGGACGGGATCACCGTCTCCGGCGTGCTCTGCGGAGCGCGGACCCTGGAGTACGGGGCCCGCTTCGTCCTCGTCCGGCGCGGCCCCCACCGCAGCGAGGTCTCGCTGCCGGTGGAGGTGCTCGGCGAGCGGTCCTTCCGGATGGAACTGCCCCTGGGCCGACTGGTGGAGGACCGCCTCGCCCGCTGGGAGGACTGGGACTGGTGGCTCCAGCCGCACCCCGGCACCCGGCGCCGGGTCCGCGTCTGCCACCTCTTCGAGGACTTCCCCGACGTCCGGGGCGCCCATCCGTACCCCGCCGTCCCCCTCTCCGCCGACGACGTGTCCCGTTTCGTCGTCGTGCACCCGTCCCGGCCGGTCCGAGTCCGGCCCTACTGCTCCGTCTCCGGAGCCATGGCTATGAACGTGGTGGACCGATGAACCCGAACCGATCGATCCTGCACGTCGTCGCCCACCAGGACGACGACCTGTACTTCATGAACCCGGACCTGGTCCGCTCGCTCCAGGACGGCGACCCGGTCACCACGGTCGTCCTGACCGCGGGGGAGGGGGACGGCATCAACGCCGACACCAACGACCCCGAACGGGCCGCCTTGCCCACGGACTACACGGGCTACAGCACGGCCCGCGGCTGCGGCCTGCGCTCGGCCTACGCCCGGATGGCCACGGGCGACCGGGACAGCCCCTGGGGGCGCGAGGTCACCGAGCTGGTGCCCGGCTTCGCGGTGGAGCGCTTCACGCTCCTCGCGCACCCGACCGTGCGGATGTACTTCTGCCAGCTGCACATGGGCGTGCCCACGCCCTCCGGCGTCCGCACCCGGATGTTCGAGCTGTGGAACGGCGTCCACCCCACCCAGGCGACCGTGCCGGTCCTCGGCTCCGCGCTGACCCACGTCCAGCAGGTGTCCCGCGAGATGGTCATCGCGGGCCTGACCGCGCTGCTCGCCGAGATCCGGCCCACCACCGTCCGCACGCTGGACCCCGATCCGGAACACGACGGCGGCAAGAGCGAGTTCGTCACCTCCGACCACGTCGACCACGGCACCACCGCCGAGTTCGCGATCGCGGCCCTCGCCCGCCACCGCGACAGCGTGGAGCGCCCCCCGGTCGTCGAGTACTACCGCGCCTACGCCAACCGGTTCTGGGGCCCGAACCTGGACCGGATGGAGCTGGCCGAGAAGGCCGACTACCTGGCCACCTACATCGGCCTGGACGCCACGCACTGCCCGCAGGGCACCTGCCAGACGTGCGGCGACCGCCAGCTCGGCCCCAACCCCTACCGCAGCACCCACATGCGCAGCACCGCCTACCGCTATTCGCCGGCCACCGACTGGCTCCGGCTCGGGCCGGGCGGCCGGCTGAACGCCTTCACCGTCCTGTCGGGCCGCCTCGTGTTCTTCACCGAGACCGGCCCCGCGAGCGGCCGGTGGCAGGGGCCCTTCCCGCTCGGCGACGGCTGGCTCGCGCCCACCACGGCGGTGGCGGGGATCCCCGGGGGACCGGCCCACGTGGTCGCGCAGCGCCGCCGCACGGCCGAGGGCGGCGCGGTCGCCGTCGACCTCGTCTACACGACGCAGAACCCGGACGGCGGCGGGTTCAGCGGCTGGCAGTCGCTGGAGTCCCCGGAGTGGGTCCACCCCGACGGCCGCCGCCAGCGCGAACTCGGCGTCCCGATGGCCGCGGTGGACGGCGCGGGCCTGCTGTACGTCTTCGCCCGCAACTTCGACCAGGGCATCTCCATGCGGCGCCAGAACGCCCAGGGCGGCTGGGAACCCTGGGTCAGCCTCGGCGGCAGCTTCCTCCAGGACGCGGGCACCGCCCTCACCACCGAGTTCGGCACCGTCGAGCTGTACGTACCGGGCAAGAACTCCGTGGTCCGCTGGTTCCAGAAGGAGCAGGGCGCCCCCTTCACCCGGGACGACTCCCTGGTGACCGGACCCGTCGCCACCGGCGGCATCACCGCCGTGAACTCCGGTGGCGGGCGCACCTGCCTCTACTTCCGCGAGGCCGGCACCCAGCAGGTCATGGCCTACCGCCAGCACGACACCGGCCGCTGGCCCGGCTCGGGCGCGGGCGTCGGCGGCCACGGCGGTACGGGCGCGGTCGCCGCACTGTGGGCCCCGCAGCGCGGCGCCCGCGAGGCGCACCTGGCCCACCGCAGCTCGCGCGGCCGGCTCACCGTCTCGATGCCCGACCGGGAGAAGGACGTCGCCGGGGCCCGCTGGCGGGAGGGCGGCGAGATGTTCGTCCAGGCCCCCGCCCTCGCCCACGACGCCGCGGGCGCCGTGACCGTCGCGGTCGTCGGGACCGACGGACGGCTGCGGGTCCGCCGCCAGCTCGCCCCGGAGACGGGGAGCCCGCTGGGGCCCGTCGTGACGGCGTGAGACGGCGACTCCCGGCGGCGCTGGGACTGACCGCCGTGGCGCTCGCCGCCGCCCTGGGCTGGGCCGGCGGCGCCGCCGACGCGCCGCTGTGGGACGGCTCCGGCGAGGCGGACCCGTCCGCCGGGCCCTCCGTGGTGGTCCTCCAGTGGAACATCTGCGGGGCCGCCCACCAGTGCGCCAACCACGGCGGCACGGGCAAGGGCACCTCGGTCACCCGGCTGGTCAACGAGGTGGTGCTGCGCCACCCCGACCTGCTCGGCGTCAACGAGATCTGCCGGGGCCAGTTCGAGGCCCTCCAGGGCGCGTTCAGGGAGCGCGGCCTGCCCCTCCAGGGCGCCTACCAGCAGATGCACGGCAACGTCCCGGCCTGCGGCGGCGACAGCTCCTATGGCCTCGCGGTGTTCTCCCGCGAGGCGCCGACCGGCCCGCCGCGCTACCGCGCCTTCACCGACACCGACGGGGAGACCTACCTGGCCGCCGGCCGCTCGGAACCGGTGCGGCGCGGGCTGCTGTGCCTGCCCACCCGGGCGCGCGGCCGCGAGGTGACCTTCTGCGGGGCGCACGCGGGGACCGCCGACAGCCAGCTGAAGGAGCTCCAGCGCTGGTTCGCCGACCCGGTCGCCTTCCCTTCGGCCCTGCCCGTGATCCTGGCGGGCGACCTGAACCAGCAGCCCAACGAGGCCTCCCTGGCGGGGCTGTACGGCCACACGCGCGGCGAGAAGGACCAGCACGACCCGGACGGGCGCTTCCTGGAGGCGGACGAGCGCAACCGGCGCTGGTTCAAGATGGGCGGGACCGGGGGAGTGCGCTGCCAGGACCCGGCGCCGGCGCGGTGCCGCAACGGCGCGCCCACCGCGGACGATGGCCGCAAGATCGACTACATCTTCGCCACCGAGGCCCACTTCACCGCGCCCCGGGCCGCGACGGTGAAGGTCCAGGAGTCCGACCACGTGCTGTACGAAGGCGTCTTCCAGTTCAAGCAGTAACGATTCGGCGGGGTACGCGGAACGGCGGGCGGTACGGGGTGACCCGTACCGCCCGCCGTCGTCGTGCGGGGTGTGTCCGGCGTTACGCCGGGACGCTCGCCACGCCGGGGGCGAGGAACTTCTTGCCGTTCACCCGCTCCGAGACGCCCTCGCGGTCCAGGTACGGCGTGACGCCGCCCAGGTGGAAGGGCCAGCCCGCACCGGTGATCAGGCAGAGGTCGATGTCCTGGGCCTCGGCCACGACACCCTCCTCCAGCATCAGACCGATCTCCTGCGCGACCGCGTCCAGGACGCGCCTGCGGACCTGCTCCTCGGTCAGCACGCTGTCGCCCTGGACGAGCAGCGCGGCGACCTCGGGGTCGAGCTCCGGCTTGAAGCCGTTCTCGGCGTTGTAGACGTAGAAGCCGCGCTTGCCGGCCTTGACGACGGCCGCGAGGTTCGGCGAGACGGTGAAGCGCTCCGGGAAGGCGCGGTTCAGGGTCTCGGAGACGTGCAGACCGATCGCCGGGCCCACGAGCTCCAGCAGCACCAGCGGGGACATCGGCAGGCCGAGCGGCTCGATGGCCTTCTCGGCGGTGGCCACCGGGGTGCCCTCGTCGATGACGTTCTGGATCTCGCCCATGAAGCGGGTGAGGATGCGGTTCACGACGAACGCCGGGGCGTCCTTGGTGAGGACCGCGGTCTTCTTCAGCTTGCGCGCCACGCCGAAGGCCGTCGCCAGCGAGGCGTCGTCCGTCTGCTCGCCGCGGACGATCTCCAGCAGCGGGAGGATCGCGACCGGGTTGAAGAAGTGGAAGCCGACCACGCGCTCCGGGTGCCGGAGCTTGGAGGCCATCTCCGAGACCGACAGCGAGGAGGTGTTGGTGGCGAGGATCGCGTGCGCCGGGGCGACCGCCTCGACCTCCGCGAACACCTTCTGCTTGACCGACATCTCCTCGAACACGGCCTCGATGATGAAGTCCGCGTCCGCGAAGCCCTCGGCCTTGTCCAGGACGCCCGTCACCAGGGCGGTCAGCCGGTTGGCCTTGTCCTGGTTGATGCGGCCCTTGCCGAGCAGCTTCTGGATCTCGGCGTGGACGTAGCCCACGCCCTTGTCCACGCGCTCCTGGTCGATGTCGGTGAGGACCACCGGCACCTCCAGGCGGCGCAGGAAGAGCAGCGCCAGCTGCGAGGCCATCAGGCCCGCGCCGACGACGCCGACCTTGGTGACCGGGCGCGCCAGGTTCTTGTCCGGGGCGCCGGCCGGGCGCTTGGCGCGCTTCTGGACCAGGTTGAAGGCGTAGATGCCGGAGCGCAGTTCGCCGCCCATGATGAGGTCGGCCAGGGCTGCGTCCTCGGCGTCGAAGCCCTTCTGCAGGTCCCCGTCCTTGGCCGCTTCGATGATCTCCAGCGCGCGGTAGGCGGCCGGGGCCGCGCCGTGCACCTTGGAGTCCGCGATGCCGCGGCCGCGGGCGACCGCCGCGTCCCAGGCCTCGCCGCGGTCGACCTCGGCCCGTACGACCTCGGTCTCGCCCTTGAGGACCTTCGCGGTCCACAGGAGCGACTGCTCCAGGAAGTCCGCGCCCTCGAACAGCGCGTCCGCGATGCCGAGTTCGAAGACCTGCTTGCCCTTGAGCTGACGGTTCTGGTTCATCGAGTTCTCGATGATCACCGAGACCGCGCGGTCGGCGCCGATCAGGTTCGGCAGCAGGGCGCAGCCGCCCCAGCCGGGAACCAGACCGAGGAAGACCTCGGGCAGCGAGAAGGCCGGGATGGCCTTCGAGACGGTGCGGTAGGTGCAGTGCAGACCGACCTCGACACCGCCGCCCATCGCCGCGCCGTTGTAGTAGGCGAAGGTGGGGACGGCCAGCGCGGCGAGGCGCTTGAAGACGTCGTGGCCGCCCTTGCCGATGGCGAGCGCCTCGTCGTGCTTCTTGAGCAGCTCGACGCCCTTGAGGTCGGCGCCGACCGCGAAGATGAACGGCTTGCCGGTGATGCCCGCACCGACGATGGAGCCCGCGAGGGCCTCCTGCTCCAGCTGGTCGATCGCCGCGTTCAGGTTGGCGAGGGACTGCGGGCCGAAGGTGGTCGGCTTGGTGTGGTCCAGGCCGTTGTCCAGCGTGACGAGCGCGAAGCGCCCGGCGCCGAACGGCAGGTCGAGGTGGCGGACGTGCGCCTGCGTGACGACCTCGTCCGGGAACAGCTCGGCCGCGCCCTTCAGAAGCTCAGTGGTGGTGGTGCTCACTTGCTGCCTCCGTCGAAGTGCGGGTTCTCCCAGATGGTCGTCGCGCCCATGCCGAAGCCGACACACATGGTGGTCAGGCCGTAGCGGACGTGCGGCTGCTCCTCGAACTGGCGGGCCAGCTGGGTGAGCAGGCGGACGCCGGAGGAGGCGAGCGGGTGACCGTAGGCGATCGCGCCGCCGTACTGGTTGACGCGGGCGTCGTCGTCCGCGATGCCGTAGTGCTCCAGGAAGGCCAGCACCTGGACGGCGAAGGCCTCGTTGATCTCGAAGAGGCCGATGTCGGAGATCGACAGGCCGCCCTGCGCGAGGGCCTTCTCGGTGGCCGGGATCGGGCCGTAGCCCATGACCTCGGGCTCGACGCCCGCGAAGGCGTAGGAGACCAGGCGCATCTTGACCGGGAGGTTGTTCTCGCGGGCGAAGTCCTCGGAGGCGAGGATCGAGGCGGTGGCGCCGTCGTTGAGACCGGCGGCGTTGCCCGCGGTGACGCGGCCGTGGGTACGGAACGGCGTCTTCAGGTTCGCCAGGTTCTCCAGCGTGGTGCCCGGGCGCATCGGCTCGTCGGCGGTGACCAGGCCCCAGCCCGTCTCGCCGGCGTCCGGGTTGGTGTTGCGCACCGAGACCGGCACCAGGTCCTGCTGGATCTTGCCGTCGGCGTACGCCTTGGCGGCCTTCTCCTGCGAGCGCACGGCGTACTCGTCGGCGCGGAGCTTGGTGATGGCGGGGTAGCGGTCGTGCAGGTTCTCCGCCGTCATGCCCATGAAGAGGGCCGACTCGTCGACCAGCTTCTCGCTGACGAAGCGCGGGTTCGGGTCCACGCCCTCGCCCATCGGGTGGCGGCCCATGTGCTCGACGCCACCGGCGATGACCACGTCGTAGGCACCGAAGGCGATGGAACCGGCGGCGGTCGTCACGGCCGTGAGCGCACCGGCGCACATGCGGTCGATGGAGTAGCCCGGAACCGACTGCGGGAGGCCCGCGAGGATGCCGGCCGTGCGGCCCAGCGTCAGGCCCTGGTCGCCGATCTGGGTGGTCGCGGCGATGGCGACCTCGTCGATCTTGGCGGGGTCCAGGTCCGGGTTGCGGCGCAGCAGCTCCCGGATCGCCTTGACGACGAGGTCGTCGGCCCGGGTCTCGTGGTAGATGCCCTTCGGGCCCGCCTTGCCGAACGGGGTGCGGACGCCGTCGACGAAGACGACGTCCCTGACGGTACGAGGCACGATGGCTCTCCTCCAGGGTGCGGGGTGGCACTGCTGCGCGGGGGCGCCTCCATCATTGCTGAGCGCCCGCTCACCTGCCCCATGCTACTTGCGGGTAACCCATGTGGACACCCCCACCCGAAGGAGCGGCGAAGGTCACACTCCGCCGGGCGCGCTCCGGGTCGCGGGCCCCCGGCCCGTCCGGTGTCCGACGCCCGCGGTACGGGCGCCAGGGCCCGCGGGACCACCCGGGGCGGCGGGCAGGGGGCCCATGGCGGCGGCCGGCCCGGCCGAGGACCGCCACGCGTCCCGGACGAAGGCGTACCGCCCCACCCCGAGACCGCGCAGGGCCGGGCCGTGGTCCACGGCGACCACCGCCGCCCCGGCCGCGAGCAGCGCCCGCCAGGCCGGGGCGGCCGCCCGGCGGACCGGCCGGGGGAGACCCGCCAGGCCCTCCCGCAGGCGCAGGCAGTGGAACGGCACGTGCCGCTCCTCGTCCGCCAGGATCCGCCCCGCCACCTCCGACGCCAGCGGATCCGGACAGCCGTCGCGCACCGCCCGGTAGTACCGCAGCGCCACCACCTCGGCCACCATCAGCACCAGCAGCTCCACCCGCAGGCCCAGCAGCCGCCGCAGGCGGACGAACGCCGCGTCGCTCCAGTGCCCCTCCAGCGTCCCCGCGCCGCCCGCGGCCAGCAGCAGCGCCAGCATCCGCGCGTGGTTCTGCTCCTCCGCCACGAAGAGCCGCACGGCCTCGGTGTACGCCGCGTCCCCCGCCCGCCGCGCCTTGGCCGTCAGTGCGGCGCCGTCCCCGTCCTCGCCGATCTGGAACCGCTGGAGGCTGCGGACCAGTGCGGGATCCAGCACGGCGCCCCGGCCCCACGCCGGATCGCCCACCCGGGCGCGGCGCTCCCGCTCGGCCTCGAAGTCCCGTACCCATGCCTCGTACCCGGAATTGATCATGTTCAAAAAGCTAGCCGCTTTTGAGCATGTTCAAAAGACGTCGGGTGCCGGCTGTTGCGGAACCGGGACAGGGGGGAGCGGGGGCGAAGGCCTCGGGCCGGGGGCGCGCGGCCCCGCACAACGCGGAACCCCCGGTCGCCGGGACCGGGGGTTCTCGGGTGCGCGCGGGATGCCGGCGGGCTGTCAGGCGGTGACCGCCAGGGCCTCCACCAGGGCCGGGGTGACCTGCTCGATCTGCCAGGGCCGGGCCCCGTAGGAGCCCAGCGCCCGGGCCACCGAATCGGCCGACACCTCGACGGGCGGCTCCCAGCACAGCCGCCGGACGCTGTCCGGGGCGATCAGGTTCTCCTGCGGCAGGTTCAGCCCCTCCGCCAGCGCGGAGACGGCCGTCCGGGCCGCCGAGAGCCGGGCCGCGGCGTCCGGGTCCTTGTCCGCCCAGGAACGCGGCGGCGGCGGACCCGCCGGGGTGGCCCCGGGCTGCGGCAGCTGGTTCTCGGGCAGCGCCTTCGCGCGGTCCACGGCGGCCATCCACTGCTCCAGCTGGCGCCGGCCGACCCGCTGGCCGTACCCGGGCAGGGTGGACAGCTCCTGCACGTTGAGGGGCAGCGCGAGGGCGGCCTCGACGATCGCCGTGTCGCCCAGAACCTTGCCCGGGGATACGTCACGTCGCTGGGCGATCCGGTCGCGGGCCTCCCACAGTTCGCGGACGACCGCCATCTGACGGCGGCGCCGCACCTTGTGCATGCCGGAGGTGCGCCGCCAGGGATCCTTGCGCGGCGGAGCGGGCGGGGCGGCGGCGATGGCGTCGAACTCCTGGTGCGCCCAGTCCAGCTTGCCCTGCCGGTCGAGCTCCTCCTCCAGCGCGTCGCGCAGGTCCACCAGCAGTTCCACGTCCAGGGCGGCGTAGCGCAGCCACGGCTCCGGCAGCGGGCGGGTGGACCAGTCGACGGCGGAGTGCCCCTTCTCCAGGGCGTAGCCGAGCACGCCCTCGACCATCGCGCCGAGCCCGACCCGGGGGAACCCGGCCAGGCGCCCGGCCAGTTCGGTGTCGAAGAGGGAGGTGGGGACCATGCCTATGTCCCGCAGGCACGGCAGGTCCTGGGTCGCGGCGTGCAGGATCCACTCGGTGCCGGACAGCGCCTCGCCCAAGGACGAGAGGTCCGGGCAGCCGACGGGGTCGATCAGTGCGGAACCGGCCCCTTCGCGCCGCAGCTGCACCAGGTAGGCGCGCTGGCCGTAGCGGTACCCGGAGGCGCGCTCGGCGTCGACGGCCACGGGTCCCGTGCCCGCGGCGAAGGCCGCGACCACCCGGGCGAGCGCCTCTTCGTCGGCGACCACGGGAGGGATGCCCTCACGGGGTTCGAGCAGCGGGATGGGCAGCCCGTCGGACGAAACCTCGTCGTCCGGGGGGCCGCCCCCGGTGGTGGTGCGCAGGTGTGCTGCGGTCTCTTGGGCGTCGGTCACCGCTCAAGGGTATCCGTGGATGCGACGAGCCCGTCGCCGGAACGTTCCGGCGACGGGCTCGACGGGTGGGGGCGAACGCTCCCCCGGGTGCCCCGGGGCGCCGCCCGGCGGTCACCGGGGGCGTGGGCGGGGGGTTCCGGGTACGGGGTCAGTGGATGATCCCGGTCCGGAGTGCGACGGCGACCATCCCGGCCCGGTCGCCGGTGCCCAGCTTGCGGGCGATCCGGGCGAGGTGGGACTTGACGGTCAGGGCGGACAGGCCCATCGAGACGCCGATGGCCTTGTTGGACTGGCCCTCCGCGACGAGGCGCAGGACCTCGACCTCGCGGCCGGAGAGCTCGCGGTAGCCGCCCGGGTGGCTCGGGGCACCCGGGGGGCGGCGGTGCATCCGGGCGGCGGCCGCGCCGATGGGCGCGGAGCCGGGCCGGCTGGGGAGCCCGATGTTGGTGCGGGTTCCGGTGACGACGTAGCCCTTGACTCCGCCCGCGAGGGCGTTGCGTACGGCGCCGATGTCGTCGGCGGCGGACAGGGCCAGGCCGTTGGGCCAGCCCGCGGCACGGGTCTCGGAGAGCAGGGTGAGACCGGAACCGTCGGGCAGGTGCACGTCGGCCACGCAGATGTCGCGCGGGCTTCCGATGCGGGGGCGGGCCTCCGCGATGGACGAAGCCTCGATGACGTCACGAACCCCGAGGGCCCACAGGTGGCGGGTCACGGTGGAGCGGACGCGCGGGTCGGCCACGACAACCATGGCCGTCGGCTTGTTCGGGCGGTAGGCGACCAGGCTTGCGGGCTGCTCGAGAAGAACGGACACCAGGCCTCCTGAGGGAGTGGCGAGTGGGTTCGGGCCGGGGAAGGAGCCGGGTACCCACCGTGCGGATGGTCACTCACTCCTTCGGCACGTCACCCGCCCGGCTTTAGGGAATGATCACGATTTGGTGAGTAACAATTCGGGCAATTCGGACGAGCGATCGATCAAGGGGCGATCAGAAGGCCGCAACGGTTGCCCCGTTCCGACCGCCCGCCGCGGGCGCCGAGGGGGTACCGGGGGCCTCCTAAGGTGCCGCGAAAGCCCCGTGCGCAAGGCCCGCGGGGCCGCGCGACAGGGCCGTCCGGCCCCTTCCCTACGGGTGGTGCGGACCGCGGCGCTGTGGCAGGGAGACGACACCCGTGTCCACGGGCCCGGTCGGGGGCAGACCCGCGATCTGGCACAGCAGATCGCACCAGGCGGCCAGGTGGGCCCCCGTGTCCGGCACGCCGCCCACCCCCTCGCGGGGCGTCCACGAGGCTCTGATCTCGATCTGGGTGGCGGGCCGCCGCTCCGCGAGGCCGCCGAAGTAGTGCGACCCGGCCATGGTCACCGTGCCGCTCGGCTCCCCGTAGGCGAGCCCGCGCGCTTCCAGCGCCCCGGTCAGCCAGGACCAGCACACCTCGGGCAGGAGCGGATCGGCCGCCATCTCCGGTTCGAGCTCCGCCCGGACCAGCGTCACCAGCCGGAAGGTCCCCTGCCAGGCGTCGTGCCCCGACGGGTCGTGGAGCAGGATGAGGCGGCCGTCGGCGAGGTCGTCCTCGCCGTCGACGACCGCGGCCTCCAGCGCGTAGGCGTGCGGAGCGAGCCGCTGGGGCGGCTTCGTCGGGTCGATCTCGATCCCGGACCGCAGCCGCGCCTTCTTCAAGCCGTCGACCGCCCGCCGGAACGGGAGCGGGACGGAGCTCTCCTTCGCGCTGTCCACACCGTCAGCGCCATCTGAAAATCGTCCCTGAGCCGCAGCCATGCGGGGAAGACTAGGCGCAGCGGGCGCCCGTACGGCGCAGGGACACCCGCGCCGGGCCGGGCACTTCGTCATACGTGCGAAGATTTGGGTCGTGAGCGCCAACGACAGCCCGCAGGGCACGCCGAGTCAGACGTACGATTCCGCCTTCCTGAAGGCCTGCCGCCGCGAGCCGGTGCCGCACACGCCCGTGTGGTTCATGCGCCAGGCGGGGCGCTCGCTCCCCGAGTACCGCAAGCTCCGCGAGGGCACGCAGATGCTGGAATCCTGCATGCGGCCCGACCTGGTCACCGAGATCACGATGCAGCCGGTGCGGCGCCACGGGGTCGACGCGGCGATCTTCTTCTCCGACATCGTGGTCCCGCTCAAGGCCATCGGCGTCGACCTGGACATCAAGCCGGGCATCGGCCCGGTCGTCGCCCAGCCGATCCGCCGCCGCGAGGACCTCGCACAGCTGCGCGACCTCACCCCGGAGGACGTCTGGTACGTCACCGAGGCGATCGGCATGCTCACGAGTGAACTCGCCGGCACGCCGTTGATCGGTTTCGCCGGTGCGCCGTTCACCCTCGCGAGCTACCTCGTCGAGGGCGGCCCGTCGAAGAACCACGAGCACACCAAGGCCCTGATGTACGGGGACCCGGAGCTGTGGGCCGACCTGCTCGACCGGCTCGCGGAGATCACCTCCTCCTTCCTGAAGGTCCAGATCGAGGCGGGCGCCTCCGCCGTCCAGCTCTTCGACTCCTGGGTCGGCGCGCTCGCCCCGGCGGACTACCGCCGCTCGGTGATGCCGGCGTCCGCGAAGGTCCTGGAGTCCGTGGCCTCCTACGGGGTCCCGCGGATCCACTTCGGTGTCGGCACGGGCGAGCTGCTCGGCCTGATGGGCGAGGCCGGTGCGGACGTCATGGGCGTCGACTACCGGGTCGCGCTCGACGAAGCGGTGCGGCGGGTCGGGCCCGGCAAGGCGCTCCAGGGGAACCTGGACCCGGCGGTGCTCTTCTCCACTCCGGAGGCCGTCGAGGCCAAGACGGACGAGGTCCTCGCGGCGGCCGCCGGTCTGGAGGGCCACATCTTCAACCTGGGCCACGGGGTCCTCCCGACGACCGACCCGTCGGCCCTGACCCGCCTCGTGGACTACGTCCACACCCGCACGCAGCGCTGACCCTCGCGGGTGGCGGGCGGATTCACCGCCGCGCCGCTCCCGGGGCTCAAACGCCGGCGAGGCTGGATTCGGCTGAGGCCGCCTTTCAGCCCGTCCGGCGTTTGAGGACGTCTGTTCAGCCCCGCCGGCGTTTGAGGCGCGGGGTACGGGGCGGAGCCCCGGGCGGGGACGGCCGCTACACCCCCGCCGCCCGCACCGCGGACACGGCCTTGCGGGCCGCCACCAGGACCGGGTCCCACACGGGAGAGAACGGCGGGGCGTAGCCCAGGTCCAGGGACACGACCTGATCGACGGTCATGCCCGCGGTCAGGGCGACGGCCGCGACGTCCACCCGCTTCGCCGCCCCCGCCCCGCCCACGATCTGGACGCCCAGCAGCCGGCCGGTCCGCTGCTCGGCCAGCATCTTGACCGTCATCTCGGCCGCCCCAGGGTAGTACCCGGCCGTGTTCGTCGAGCGGATCGTCGAGGTCACGAACCGCAGCCCGACCTCCCGCGCGTCCCGCTCCCGCAGGCCCGTCCGGGCGATCTCCAGGTCGCACACCTTGCTCACCGCCGTCCCCACCACCCCGGGGAAGGTCGCGTAGCCGCCGCCGACGCCGGAGCCGATGACCTGGCCGTGCTTGTTGGCGTGGGTGCCCAGCGGGATGTGCCGGGTGCGGCCGGAGACCAGGTCCAGGACCTCCACGCAGTCCCCGCCGGACCAGATGTCCTCGTGTCCCCGGACCCGCATCGAGAGGTCCGTCAGCAGCCCGCCCGACTCCCCGAGCGGCAGCCCGGCCGCCCGGGCCAGGGCGGTGCGCGGCTCCACGCCGAGGCCGAGCACCACGACGTCCGCCGGGTACTCGTCGCCCGCCGCCGTGGCCACCGCGCGGGCCCGGCCCGCGTCGTCGGTGAGGATCTCCGTCACCTCGGCCCCCGACACCGTGGTGATCCCCATCGCGTTCATCGCCCGGTGCACCAGGCCGCCCATGTCCGGGTCCAGGGTGGCCATCGGCTGCTCGCCCCGGTGCAGGACGGTCACCTCGAAGCCCCGCAGGACCAGGGCCTCCGCCATCTCCACGCCGATGTACCCCGCGCCGACGACCACCGCCCGGCGGACGTCCGTACGCTCCAGGGTGTCCATCAGGCGCTGGCCGTCGTCCAGGGACTGGACGCCGTGCACGCCGTGCGCGTCGATCCCGGGGAGCCGGGGGCGGACGGGCCGGGCGCCGGTGGCCAGGACCAGCCGGTCGTAGCCGGTCCAGGATTCGGACCCGGAGTCCAGGTCCCGGGCGCGGACGCGCCGGCGGGCCAGGTCCAGCTCCACCACCTCCGTCCGGGTGCGCAGGTCGATCCCGCGCGCCCGGTGCTCCTCCGGGGTCCGGGCGATCAGCTCGTCCCGTCCGCCGACGGCGCCGCCGATCCAGTAGGGGATCCCGCACGCGGAGTACGACGTGAAGTGCGACCGCTCGAACGCGACGATCTCCAGCTCCGCCGGGCCCTTGAGCCGCCGGGCCTGGGACGCGGCGGACATCCCCGCCGCGTCGCCGCCGACCACCACCAGTCGTTCCGTCGCCGCCATCGTCCCTACCGTCCCTCCGCCGCCCTGCAGGTCGGGAACACGCTACGGCCGAACGGACGTTCAGCCCGCCACGCGGGCCTGCGGGTCCGCCGCGTCCCCGGCCCCCGTGTCCACCGCGTCCCGGGCCTCCGGGGACGGCGCGGCCCCGGGCGCCGGGGCGCGCAGCCGACGCAGCACCCGCAGGCCGAGGACGACCAGCGCGGCCGCCGCCGCGAACGGCAGGACCGCCCCGAGCGCGAGCACGAGCCAGCGCAGCACCGTCGTGAACACCGACCACCCGCCGCCCAGCGCGTCGGTGAATCCCGCCCGGTCCGCGTTTCCGGCCCCCGCGGCCTGCCGCGGCTGCGCGACCTGGAGGGTGATCGTGCCCAGCGTGGTCTGGTCCTTGAGCGCGGTCTGCTGCGCGAGCAGCGACTCCAGATCGGACTGGCGGCGGCTCAGTTCGCCCTCCAGCAGCACCACGTCGCTGAGCGCCGAGGCCTTCTCCATCATCTCCCTGACCCGGACCACGCTCGCCTGCTGGGACTTCACGCGGCTGTCGACGTCCGCGACCTTCTGTGTCACGTCCACCGCCTCGACCGTGCGGCCGCGCAGCGTCCCGGCGCCCTCCAGCGCCGTGAGGACCGCGTCGAACCGCTCGGCGGGCACCCGCAGGGTCATGGTCGAGGTCAGTGCCCCGTCGGCCTCGCGCCGAGTGCTCTCGGCGCCGACGAACCCGCCCGCGCCCTCGGCGGCGGACCGGGCCCCGGCCAGGGCCCGCTGGGCCTGCGCCGTCTCGATCGCGAGGGTCGCCGTCCGGATGACCTGCGGGCGCACGGTCACCGGCTGCTTGGCCTGGTCGGCCGGGGCGGAAGGCGCCGGTGCGGCGGCGCCCGGGGCGCCCTCCGCGTCCTGCCGGGCGGGCGCGGGCGCCACCGCCGCCTTGTCGTCCTTGGCGCCGGAGTCGGCGGAGGCGTCGGAGGACCGGGCCGCACCGCCGCAGCCGGTGAGGGCGAGCGCCGCGGCCAGGGCCAGGGCCAGGACCGCCCAGGCCGCGCCCGACCGGCGCCGCCGGTGCGGCGGCCGGTCCTGTCCGCTGTGCCGTGCGCCGTGTCGCGTTTCACGGTGTGTGCGCATCGCTGGTCCCCCCGGGGCTCGGCTGGTGTCCGCCCTTCGACGCGCCCGGAGCCGCCCGGGTTTCGCCGACGGGTCCCGGGCCGGTCCCGATGAGGTCACGGTCCGGCGTCGGTGATCGGTCTGAGACGATGTGTCCATGCAGGAAGCGGACACGAGTACGCACGGGCGCACGGGCTCCGGCCCCGGGACCCCCGGCCACGCGGTGGTCATCGGCGGCGGCATCGCCGGACTCGCGGCGGCCCACCGGCTGCTCGCCACCGGCGCGCGGGTGACCGTACTGGAGGCCGGTTCCCGGCTCGGCGGCAAGCTGTACGCCGGGGAACTCGCCGGCCTCCCCGTCGACCTCGGCGCCGAATCGGTGCTCGCCCGCCGCCCCGAGGCCGTGGAACTGGCCCGCGCCGTCGGCCTCGGCGACGCCCTCCAGGCTCCCGCCACCGCCACCGCGAGCCTGTGGACCCGCGGCGCCCTGCGCCCCATGCCGCGCGGCCACGTCATGGGCGTCCCCGGCGACATCGGCCCGCTGGCCGCCTCCGGCGTGCTCTCGCCCGAGGGGCTCGCGAGGATCTCCGCCGAGGCGGACCTCGCGCCCGCCGACCCGGGCGAGGACGTCGCCGTCGGCGCGTACGTCGCCGCCCGGCTGGGCCGCGAGGTGGTGGACCGGCTGGTGGAACCGCTGCTCGGCGGGGTCTACGCCGGGGACGCCTACCGGATCTCGATGCGCGCCGCGGTTCCCCAGCTCTTCGAGGCCGCCCGCACCCACCGCTCGCTCGGCGACGGCGTCCGCGAGATCCAGCGCCGGGCCGCCGAGGGCCCGCAGGCCGCCGGGCCCGTCTTCGCGGGCATCGAGGGCGGCATCGGGCGCCTCCCGCTCGCCGTCGCCGACGCCTGCCGGGCCGCCGGGGCGCGGATCCTGACGGGAGCGCCCGTGCGCGAACTGCTGCGCACCGAAACGGGCTGGCGCGTGGTGACCGGCGGCGCCGGCTCCGCCCCGGCCGAGGTCATCGAGGCCGACGCGGTGGTCCTGGCCACCCCCGCCGGGCCCGCGGCCGGGCTGCTGGAGCGCCTCGCGCCCGCGGCCGCGAGCGAGCTGCGCGGGGTCGAGTACGCCTCGATGGCCCTGGTCACCCTGGCCTTCCGGCGCGCCGACCTGCCGCCGACGCTGACCGGCAGCGGGTTCCTGGTGCCGCCGGTGGACGGCCGGACCATCAAGGCCTCGACCTTCTCCAGCAACAAGTGGGCCTGGTCGGGCGCCGATCCGGAGTTGTTCCTGCTGCGCACCTCCGTCGGCCGGCACGGCGACGAGGCGGTCCTGGAGCGGGAGGACGCCGAGCTGGTCGGTGTGTCGCTCGCGGACCTCGGCGACGCCGTGGGCCTGGCCGCGCGCCCCGTGGCCTCGGCCGTCACCCGCTGGAACGGCGGACTCCCGCAGTACCCCGTCGGGCACCTGGACCGGGTCGCCCGGATCCGGACGGCCGTCGCGGCCCTGCCCGGGCTCGCCCTCTGCGGGGCGCTGTACGAGGGCGTGGGCATTCCGGCGTGCGTCGCGAGCGCCCACCGGGCCGCCGACGCGGTGGCCGCCGTACTGCCCGCGGCGGCCCCCGCGGGCGCGTTCGGCACCCCAGGCACAGAGCACTGATCAGGACACGGGACAATAGGCACATGACTGCACCAGAGAAGATTCCCAACGCGGGGAAGAAGGCGAAGGACCTCAACGAGGTCATCCGCTACACCCTGTGGTCCGTCTTCAAGCTGAAGGACGTCCTCCCGGAGGACCGCGCCGGTTACGCCGACGAGGTCCAGGAGCTGTTCGACCAGCTCGCCGCGAAGGACATCACCGTCCGCGGCAGTTACGACGTCTCCGGCCTGCGCGCCGACGCGGACATCATGATCTGGTGGCACGCCGAGACCTCGGACGAGCTGCAGAGCGCCTACAACCTGTTCCGCCGCACCAAGCTGGGCCGCGCGCTGGAGCCGGTGTGGTCGAACATGGCCCTGCACCGCCCGGCGGAGTTCAACAAGTCGCACATCCCGGCCTTCCTGGCCGACGAGAACCCGCGCGACTACGTCAGCGTGTACCCCTTCGTCCGCAGCTACGACTGGTACCTGCTGCCCGACGAGGACCGCCGCCGCATGCTCAAGGACCACGGCATGATGGCCCGCGGCTACCCGGACGTGCGCGCCAACACCGTCGCCTCCTTCTCGCTGGGCGACTACGAGTGGCTGCTCGCCTTCGAGGCCGACGAGCTGTACCGCATCGTCGACCTCATGCGCCACCTGCGCGCCTCCGAGGCCCGCATGCACGTCCGTGAAGAAGTGCCCTTCTACACCGGACGCCGCAAGTCCGTCGCCGATCTGGTGGCCGGGCTCGCCTGATACCTCCCCTGGGGGGAAGGACCGGAGGACAGCGCGTCCAGACCGACGCGTGCTTCCGGGGATCGGGAGGCCCTGCCCCCGAATCGACGCAGCCGGAGATCCCGCCCGGAAGTTCAGACGACAGGCGGCAGCGGCACCCTGCGGGTGCGCGCTGCCCGGTCGTCCAGCGACACCGGTGCGGGCTCCGGATGCGGCGCGCACGTGACGCGCCGTCCCGCCGTGTCACCCGTCAGCAGATACCGCTCCACGTGCCGGTCCACGCAGTCGTTGCGTCCGCCGACCACGCCGTGGGTACCGGCCCCCGCCTCCGTGACCAGCGAGGCCCGCGGGCCGAGGCGTCGCTGGAGTTCCAGGGCCCCCGGATAGGGCGTTGCCCCGTCCCGCTCCGCGGCCACCACGAGGGTCCGCGGCAGCGCCGCAGCGCCCGCCCCGCCCGTGCCCACCTCCACCGGGCGCTGCCGCCGCGCGGCGGCCGGCCAGGACGCGCACGGCAGGTTCAGGAAGGCGTTCGGCCAGGTCTCGAAGGGGGCGGTGCGGGCCAGCTCGGTGTTGTCGCGGTCCCAGGTCGCCCAGTCCGCGGGCCAGGGCGCGTCGTTGCACAGCACCGCGGTGTAGACCGCCCGCGCGTTCTCGTTCGCCGCGGCCGCCGCCGGGTCCGGGCCCGCCTGCTCGACCAGCGGCCCGGGGTCTCCGCGCAGGTAGGCGCTGAGCGCGGCCGCCCGCTGCGGCCAGACGTCGTCGTAGTAGGCCGCCTTGAGGTACGCCGCCTGCAGTTCACCGGTGCCGACCACGCCGCCCGCGGGCGCGCGGGCCACCCGCGCCCGGACCTTCTCGTAGCTCGCCCGGACCGCCTCGGCGGTGCCGCCGAGGCGGTAGACGTCGTGGTGGCGGGCCGCCCAGGCGCGGAAGTCGGCCCAGCGCCGCTCGAACGCCGGTGACTGGTCGAGGTTGTCGCGGTACCAGATCCGCCGCGGGTCCGGGTCGACCGCCGAGTCGAAGACCAGCCGTCGCACATGCCGCGGATACAGCGTCGCGTAGACCGCGCCGAGGTAGGTCCCGTACGAGGCCCCGTAGAAGTTCAGCCGTTCGTCGCCGAGGGCGGCGCGCAGCACGTACAGGTCGCGGACGTTGTCGAGGGTCGTGTAGTACGGCAGCGCCGCGCCCGCCCGTCGCGCGCAGCCCCGCCCGTACTCCTCGGCGGCCGCGAGCCGCTCCTTCTTGTACGCCTCGGAGGGCCGCTCCGGGACCTGGGTGGGCCCCTGGGGCCGGGCGGCCGGGTCCTGGCAGGAGAGGGGGGCCGAGCGCCCGACCCCGCGCGGGGCGTAGCCGACCAGGTCGTAGGCGGCGGCGACGCGCCGCCACTCGGGCAGGTCGGCGACGAGCGGGAAGTACATGCCGGAGGCGCCGGGGCCGCCCGGGTTGTGCACGAGGGAGCCCTGCCGGGCGGCCCGGCCGCCGGTCGCGGCGATCCGGCTGACGGTCAGCGCGATCTGCGGGCCGTCGGGGCGGGCGTAGTCGAGCGGCACGCGCAGCAGGGCGCACCGGACGGGATCCGCCAGCCCCTCGCTCGCGGGGCAGGGGCCGAAGGCGGGGCGGTGCGCGGCGACCCGGCGGGCGACGGTCTCGGCCCCCAGGCGCCGGGCGCGCTCGGCCGGGGACTCCGCCGGGGGATCGCCCGCCGGCGTGCCCGGCGTGCCCGGCGCGTCGGCCGTGGAGGCCGAAGTGTCGGCCGCGGCGCCCGGGGTGTCGGCGGCCCGGGCCGGAGCCACGGGGACGCAGAGGGCCAGGGAGAGGACCGCCGCGGCGGCCCCGCGGCGTGCGCGCGTCGTTGCCATGGCGGCCCCTGTCCTTTCATCGGATCAGCTGATGGGACGTCAGGGCGGCCCGGTTGTACAGGATCACGGCCGGGTGTCGCGCTCAGTACCTCCCTTGCCGCGGCAGCGTCGCCCGGTCGCCGCAGGACAGCGCGGCCCGCAGCTCCGGATCCGCGACGGCGCGGATCCCGCGCACGGCGACGGCCACCAGCGGCTCGTCGCGCCCGCGCTCGCGGTCCAGCGCCGTGAGCAGCCGCTGTCCGGCGGGGGACGCCCAGGAGGAGTACGGGTGGGACTCGAAGCGGGCGATGCCCAGGCAGCCCAGGGTGAGGACCAGCGGCAGCGCGAACCCGCACAGGATCAGGGCCGGGGAGGTGGCGCCGGGTACCGCGAGGGAGGCCGCGGCCAGCACGAGGATCAGCGCACCGGCCCCGCGCACCGCCCCCACCCCCGCGGCGACGCCCGCCCGGGCGCCCCCGGGCAGGGCGAGGCCCGCCGTACCGAGCCGCTCCGCGAGCGCCCGTACGGCCCCGCCCCCGGCCACGGCGCTACGGACGGCCTCCACCGGTGCCTGCCCGTCGGGCCCGCACGCGGCGAGCACGCAGCGTTCCAGCGGATCGCGGCCGGCCGGGTCCAGCACGGTCGCCCAGCCGGTACGGCTCAGCAGCAGGCTCCGCCGGGCCTCCAGGGAGAGCATCGCCAGCTCGGCGACCCGCCGGGGACCGCCCGCCAGGTAGGCCGCCTCGTACAGGCCCAGCCCGTCGTAGCGGTGCGCGGGGGCCCCGCCGGGGGCGGGCTCCGCGTCGCCGGACGCGGCTGCGAGGAGACGGGCGCAGGACAGCAGCGCCCCGGCCCAGGCCGTCAGCAGCAGCGGGATCCAGAACACGGCCGGACGTCAGGAGCTGCTGGAACAGCTGCTGCTGGACGAACCGCCACAACTCGAACCGCTGGAACAGCTGCTGGAGGAGCTGGAGCAGCTGCTTCCCGAGGAGCCGCAGCCCGACCCCGACGAGCCGCACGAGGAACCGGACGATCCGCAGCTCGACGACGGGGCGGCGCAGCTCGACCCGGAGCTGCCGCCGCAGCCGCTCGCCCCGCCGCCGTCGCTCCCGGCGCACCACACGACGGGCAGCATGTCGACGGATGACCCGGCGGACCCGCCGGAGTGCGGGGAGCGGCGGCGCGCGGAGGCGGCGCGGGCGGCGCCGAGCCGCGCGGCGGGCAGTAGCTGCGCCCGCAGGTACGGGTCCCGGACCCCCGCCAGCCCGAACAGCGCGGCCTGGACCTGCGCGCTCCGGTCGCGCACGTGCAGCGCGCGGATCTCGTTCAGGGCCCGGCGCCCGGCCGTGGTGACCCGGCCCAGGGCCCGGGAGGCGCCGACCCCGCCCGCCACCGCGCCGCCGAGCAGCACCGGGAACACCATGAAGACGAAGGGCACCTGGAAGCCGTGCGGGGGGCCACCGGTGAACTGCAGGACGGTGAGCGCGATCGCGAGCGGGAAGCCCAGCACGCAGGTGACGGCCTGGATCTTGCCCCAGCGCCGCCACACCCGGCCGGTGCCGGGCAGCGCGATCAGCCCGCGGTCGGCCAGCGCGTCCCCGGTCTCCTGGACGGCCGGGTCCCGCATCGCCGCCGCCCGCAGGACGTGCAGGGCCCCCGAGGGCGCCGCCGCGTGCGCCTGGAGCACCGCCCGTTCGGCGGGGTCGTGGGCGCGCACCCCGGGCAGCGCGTGCACGATGCCGGGACCGCCGATGACGAGCCGGCCGTCGCAGAGCAGCGAGACGAGCGCGGCGTCGACGACCCGGCCCGGGCCGCCGGAGAGGAAGGCGGCCTCGGAGAGGTCGTGCAGCCGGGGCACCGGACCGGCCGGGCGGGTGCGAAAGCGCCGGATCCCCAGGTGCAGTGCGACGGACGAGGCGATGACGGTCACCCAGACGAGGACCGCGAGCGCGTTCATCTCGCGCTCCGGGCGGCTGCCGGACCGGTGTGCCGGGCGGGCGCGGCATGCCCGCTGCGGGCCGGGTGCGCCCCCGCGGCGGCCACGGCCGGGGCGTCGGGGCGCGGCGGCCTGCGCCGCCCGGGCAGCAGGGTCCGCGCCCAGCGGGCCAGCCGTCCCGGGGGACGGACCCCGGCCCGGTCCTGCCACCACTCGGTCAGCCGGCGGCGGGCCGCCGCGTCCTCGGGGAGGTCCCGGATGAGCAGGTGCTCGGCGAAGTCGAGCGCGTCGCGGCGGTAGCCGCCGGTCATGGGGCGGCTGCGGGCGTACCGCAGGAAGGCTTCGCGGTAGGCCGCGGCGCCCAGGATCTCCACCAGTTCCGGGGCCAGCTTGCGGACCACTCCCGCGCGCTTGGCGGCGAGGGCGCGCGACTGCACCCGCAGCCGCCGCCCGTCGAACCCCTCGGGTACGGGCGTCCCCGCGACCAGCGCCGACAGCAGGGCGGCCTGGCCGAGGCCGACCCGGGTGCGCGCGGCCGGCAGGTCCCCGGGCGCGGGGGTCTTCCCGGGCGCGCCGGAGCCGCCGGGAACGGCGGGCGCGGGGGAGCGCGGCGCGGGCGGCTCCGGGCGCCGGCCCGCGCCCCGGACCACCGCGCGGACGGCGCTCAGTTCGCCCGCCAGCTCCGCCTCCGCAGGGAAGTCGTCGTCGCGCTCCAGCAGCACGCCCGGCGGGTCCACCCGGGCGCGCAGCTCCGCCAGCAGGTCGAGGACGACCGGCGCGACGGGGTGCGCGTGGGTGTCGTGCCACACGCCGTCCCGCTCGACCCCGCCCGCCACGTGGACGTACGCCAGCGCCTCCAGCGGGACCGCGTCCAGCGCGGCGAGCGGGTCCTCGCCCCGGTTGACCCGGTTCGTGTGCAGGTTGGCCACGTCGATCAGCAGCCGTACGCCGGTCCGCTCGACCAGCTCGGCCAGGAACTGTCCCTCCGTCAGCTCCTCGCCGGGCCAGCGGATCAGCGCGGCGATGTTCTCCAGGGCCAGCGGGACCGGCAGCGCGTCCTGGGCGATGCGCACGTTCTCGCACAGCACGTCCAGGGCGTCCCGGGTCCGCGGCACGGGCAGCAGGTGCCCGGCCTCCAGCGCCGGCGAGGAGGTCCGTACGAAAGCGATGTGCTCGCTGACCAGCGGCGCCCCCAGCGCCACCGCACGCTCGGCCAGGGCGGCCAGCCGCGCCGGGTCGGGCCGGTCGGCGCCGCCGAGGCCGAGGCCGACGCCGTGCGGGACGACCGTGGTGCCGCGCTCGCGCAGCCGCAACAGCGAGGCGGGGAGGTGGCCCGGGCAGATGTTCTCGGCCACCACCTCGACCCAGTCCAGGTCCGGCAGCCGCTCCACCGCGTCCGCGATCTCCGGCCGCCAGCCGATGCCCACCCCCAGGTGTGCCGTGCGCTTCATGTACCCCTCGCCCCCTTCCAAGCGGTCGTGCCGGTGTCATGGCCCCGGCGAAGACCCGCCAACCGCAGGATAGGGACGTTCAGAGCAATATTTGAGGTTCCGTACGGGACGGAAGAAGGGGAGGGGCCCCTGCCGCTACCGCAGGCGGGCGCGCAGGGCCGGGTGGTCGGAGACCACGGTGCAGGAGCCGGGCGCGATCTCGGTGAACCCTGCGTCCCGGACCACCGGAAGCCCGCTCCCGGTCAGCGCGGCCCACCGCCCGGGCGCGGCCGTCCGCACGGCCAGCCGGAAACCGTCCGCCCGCCAGGCCGCCCGCTCGGGGCCGGTCAGCTCCCACCAGGCCAGCTGCGCCGCGTGCCCGGCCTGCGCCATCTCCTTGCCCGCCGACATCTCCAGCTCGGGGTTGAGCCACAGCACCGGCACGCCGGGCGCCGCCGGAGCGACCGGTTCCGGGTCGTCCAGGTCGGTGCCGGACACCTGGAGCTTGGCGAGCTCCTTCGGCCAGCCGTCCAGCGGGACGGGCGGGAACACGCGGACCTCGGCCCCCGCGCCCCGGACCGTGATGCCCGGCAGGGTCTCCGCCTTGCGCCACTCCGCGCCGCGCGCCCGGCGCACCACCTTGCGGATCCGCGCGTCCTGCCAGTCGTGGACCGCCCGGGCCCACTCGCCCTCGCCGCACGCCCGCTCGTCCGAGAGCAGCACCAGGACCGCGCGGGCCGCGGTCTCCAGCGCGTCCGTCCGGGCCGGGGGAGCGGTCTTCTCCAGCCGGACCACCAGCGGCAGCACGAACTGCGGGGCCTCGTCGCGGGAGGTGTCGGGGGCCGTGTCGGGAGCGCTCATCCGGCCAAGTCTGCCATCCCGCCCCGCCGCCTCCGACTTCAGGAGGATGCCCGTGCGGCCCTGCGCGGGCGAGGATCCCCCCATGAAGAGTGATCTTTTCGCAACCGAGAACCTGGCCCAGGCACCCACCGCCCCCGGCATGGAGCTGCAGAACGCCAAATCCGTCAAGTACACCGTCAATGGTGAAATGCTCGCCCGCCAGGGCGCGATGATCGCCTTCCGGGGCAACCTCCAGTTCGAGCGCAAGGGCCAGGGCATCGGGGGCATGCTCAAGCGCGCGGTCACCGGCGAGGGCCTGGCCCTGATGTCGGTCCGCGGGCAGGGCGAGGCCTGGTTCGCGCACCAGGCCGGGAACTGCTTCATCGTCGAGATCGAGCAGGGCGACGCGCTGAGCCTCAACGGCCGCAACGTCCTGTGCTTCGACCCGACGTTGGCGTACGAGATCAAGATGGTGAAGGGCGCCGGAATGACCGGCGGCGGCCTCTTCAACAGCGTCTTCACCGGCTACGGCAAGCTCGCCCTGGTCTGCGACGGCAATCCGATCATCATCCCCGTCACCGCGCAGGCGCCGGTGTACGTCGACACGGACGCGGTCGTCGGCTGGAGCGCCCAGTTGGAGACCGGCCTGCACCGCTCGCAGTCCGTCGGTTCGATGATCCGTGGCGGCTCCGGCGAGGCCGTCCAGCTGATGCTGCGCGGCGAGGGCTTCGTCATCGTCCGCCCGAGCGAGGTCACCGAGGCGGCCGCCGCGCACTGAAACGGCGCCCGCGAAGCCGCCGCCGCGGCGGCGGCCGGCGGGCCCGGGTACCGTCGGGGGCATGGACCAGTGGGAGGGGCCGCAGCGCCCGCACGAGAACGCGACGTACTGCCCCGCGCCCGCCGCGCCGGCCGGGCGCGTGCCCGGGCCGCCGTACGCGGACTGCGTGCAGTGCGGCAAGCCCACCGAGTACGGGGTCGCCACCCCGGGCGTGGTGCTGTGCCCGGTGTGCGAGTGGCAGGAAGCCCAGCGCACCGCCTGCTCCGGCTAGGGCGCGCGGGCCCGGCTCACTTGCCGATCAGGTCGGACACCTTCACGAAGCGGTAGCCGCGCTTGCGCAGCTCCGGGACGACCTTGGCCACCGCCTCCTCGGTCACGGGGGCGGCGCTGCGGGTGCAGTGCATGACCACGACCGAACCGGGCTTCACGCCGGCCAGCACCTGCTCGGCCACCGCGTCCGGGTCCTTGGCGAAGGCGTCCCCGCTGACCACGTCCCACTGCACGGCCGTGACCTTGGCCGAGGACAGGACCCGCAGCGCCTGGTCGTCGTAGCAGCCGCCGGGGAAGCGGAAGTAGGGGACGGTGTTGACCGCGCCGGCCTTCCGGAAGGCCTCGAAGGCCCGGTCGACGTCGGCCCGGGCCGCGGCGCCGTCCAGCGCGGGGAGTCCGTAGCAGGGGGACTTGAAGGCGTGGTGGCTGTAGGAGTGGTTCGCGATCTCGAAGTCCGGATCGGTGCCGATGGCCTTGGCCTGGTCCGGGTACTCCTCGGCCCAGCGGCCGGTCATGAACACGGTGGCGGGCACCTTCAGCCGCTTCAGCGTGGAGATCAGCTGCGGGTTGTCGAAGTGCTCGCCCGCCGCCGCGCGCGGCCCCTGGTCGGAAGTCATGTCCGCGTCGAAGGTGAGTGCGACGGTCTTGTCGGTGCTCTGCCGCGCGCGCTCGAAGACCGGGGTCAGCCCGCCCGGGCCGGGGGCGATCGTGGGGGCCTTGGCGGCCGGGGCCGGGGCGCTGGGCGACGCGGGGCCCGACGGCGTTGCGGAACGGGGCGCCTCCGGCTTGGCCGGGCCGAGGGCCGCCGGGGCGGCCGGGCCGCCTCCGCAGCCGGCGAGGGAGGCGCCGAGCGCGACGAGAACGGCCACTTTGCGTACAGGAATGGTCACGTACGCAAAATATATGACTATGAGGTAAGCAGCCGGGAGCGGCACTCCTCCACGTCGAAGTCCGCCTCGGGATAGCGCGGCGCGAGCGCCTCCAGGTGCTCCAGGAGCAGCGCGGCGACCGCCCAGTTGCGGTACCACTTGCGGTCGGCGGGCACGACGTACCAGGGCGCGGCGGCGCTGGAGCAGCGTTCCAGGGCCAGTTCGTAGGCCTCCTGGTAGGCGGGCCACAGGGCGCGCTCCTCGATGTCCCCGGGGCTGAACTTCCAGTGCTTCGCCGGATCGTCCAGCCGGGCCAGCAGCCGCTCGCGCTGCTCCTCGTAGGAGAGGTGGAGGAAGACCTTGACGATGCTCACCCCGTCGTCCGCGAGGGCCTGCTCGAACCGGTTGATCTGCGCGTAGCGGCGGCGCAGCCGGTTGCGCGGCGCCAGCTCGTGGACCCGGGCGATCAGCACGTCCTCGTAGTGCGAGCGGTCGAAGACGCCGATCTCGCCCGGCCGCGGGAGGGCCTTCTTGATCCGCCACAGGAAGGGGTGGTCCAGCTCCCGCGCCGTGGGAGCCTTGAAGGCCCTGGTCCGGCAGCCCGCGGGGTTGAACAGGCCGGCCACGTGCTTGACCGTGCCGCCCTTGCCACTGGTGTCCATGCCCTGGAGCACGAGCAGCACCCGGCGCCGGTCCCCGGCGGTCGCGGCGGCGTACAGCCGTTCCTGGAGGGAGGCGAGCCGCTCGCCCATCGCGGCGGTGTCCGCCAGCCCGGCCGCTT
The DNA here is from genome assembly GCF_040611795.1 of Streptomyces sp. NPDC006529. Classification (NCBI taxonomy): domain Bacteria; kingdom Bacillati; phylum Actinomycetota; class Actinomycetes; order Kitasatosporales; family Streptomycetaceae; genus Streptomyces; species Streptomyces sp. NPDC006529. Next base: position 123,038 of record NZ_JBEXPB010000005.1, read on the forward strand.
TGCGGCCCGCCTTGCCGGCCCCCTTCCCGCCGGGCGCGCCGGGCGTCGAGCGGGCGTCGATCCGCGCCAGGTGGACCGCCTCCCCGACGGGCACCCGCAGCAGCTCCCCGACGGACCGGTCCGGTCCGGCGGACCCGGTGTGCGTGTCCTTGTCCTTCTTCCGCTCGGCCACCACGGCCCCCTCTGCCCTCGCACGGCTTCCGTACGATCTTCACCCGGATCGGGCGGCGGCGCGAGGGCGCGGGCGGCGCGGGGTCAGTGCCAGGGGCCGGTCACCGCGAAGGTGGTGCCCGGGGCGTAGGCGTTGACGTACATCGTCCGGCCGTCGGGGGCGAAGGTGACCCCCGCGAACTCGCCGTACTCCGGGGCGCCCGGCGTACCGATGTCGTCCGCGTTGCGGGCCATCGGGTACACCGTGCCGGTCCGCGTCAGCCCGAAGACGTACTGCGCCCCGCCGCCGTCCTCGCACACCATCAGGCCGCCGTCCGGTGCCGGGCAGATGTTGTCCGGCGAGTCCCCCGGCAGCCGGATGTCCGTGGAGGGGCCGAAGACCACCTCCAGGCGGATCCGGGCGCGCACGGGATCGTAGGACCAGACCTGGCCGAAGTGGTCGGCGGCCGCCCCCTCGCGGCTGCGGGCGAAGCTGGAGACGAAGTGCACGACGTCCCCGCTCCAGTAGCAGCCCTCCAGCTTCTGCGCGTGCGTGATCCCGCCCGGGCCGAAGTCCTGGAGCCGGATCGGCGTGCGGGCCGCCGACGGGTCCGGTACGGGCACCCACTCGACCGGGAACACCGCCCCCGGCTCGGTCACGGACGCCAGGTCCGCCACCCCCCGCACGCGCATCGCCTCCAGCGCACCCCCGGCCCGCAGCGAGCCCGCGCCGCCCAGCGGGCGCCGCGGCAGGAAGCGGTAGAACAGCCCGAACGGCTTGACGAACGCGTCCTCGGTCTCGTAGACGACCCCGCGCACCGGATCCACCGCCACGGCCTCGTGGGCGAAGCGGCCCATCGCCGTCAGCGGGACCGGATCCGAGCGCCGCGGGTCGGCCGGGTCCACCTCGAAGACGTAGCCGTGGTCCTTCGCGTACCCGGCGACGCCCGCCGTGTCCTCGGTCTCCTCGCAGGTCAGCCAGGTGTCCCAGGGGGTGCGCCCGCCCGCGCAGTTGACGGCCGTCCCCGCGATGCCCACCCGCTCGCCGACCACCTCGCCCGCCGGGCAGAGGTCGATGACGGTGCAGCCGCCGAGCGCGGCCGGGTCGTAGGTCAGCCCCTCGACCGGCGGTACGCGCAGGGCCGCGGTGGTGCGGTTCTCGTGGTTGCGCACCAGCCGCACGCCGCCGGCCGGGGCGGCGAAGGCGGCCATGCCGTCGCAGTTGGCCGGGACGGCGCCCTCGCCGGAGCGCAGCCGGTCCCCGGCCCGGGACAGCACCCGGTAGCGGAACCCGGCGGGCAGGTCCAGCAGCCCGGCGGGGTCCGGTACGAGCGGTCCGTAGCCCTCGGCGGGCGGCGCGGGGAGCGCCGCGCGCGGACGGGCTCCCGCGGCGGTCGGGAAGAGGGCGCCCAGGGCGCCCGTGAAGGCGATGGCGGCGGCCGTGCCGCCTGCGGCGAGCAGGCTGCGGCGGGTGGTGGGCATCGGCAACTCCCCATGGCGGGACCGGAGATGTTCCGGGCCGTCCTACCACGGGGCCGGGCCGGGGGGACCGCGACGCGGTCGGGCCCGCCGCGGTGTCACACCTGCGGGTAAACCCCGGTTGCGCCGCCCGCCCGCCCGCCGCCCGCTCCCGGAGCGGGGAGGCAGCGGACGGGCGGGAGCCGGTGGCGCGGGGGTCAGAGCAGCTCGGCGGAGAGCGTGATCGTGGTCCCCGTCAGGGCCTGGCTGACCGGGCAGTTCTTCTTGGCGTCCTCGGCCGCGGCGGCGAAGGCCTCGGCGTCCAGGCCGGGCACCTCGGCGCGCACGCTGAGGTGGATGCCGGTGATGCCCTCACCCGGCTGGAAGGTGACGTCGGCCTTGGTCTCCAGGCGGGTGGGCGGAGTGCCCGCGCCGTCCAGACCGTGCGAGAGCGCCATCGAGTAGCAGCTGGAGTGCGCGGCGGCGATCAGCTCTTCCGGGCTGGTCTTGCCGTTGGCCTGCTCGGCGCGCGACGGCCAGGAGACGTCGTAGGAACCGATCCCCGAGGAGTCGAGGGTGACGACCCCCGAGCCCCCCAGCAGGTTGCCTTCCCAGACGGTGTGCGCGTGACGCGTGGTGGCCATGGGCGATCCCTTCACATAGGCGGAAGCTGCCGGGCGGCTTGGGAACCGGCCCGGCGGACCCCAAACCTACTGGGCGACCAGGCCCTTCGCGTCGCGGGCGAGCGCGGTGAGGCGCGAGATGGCGCGGAAGTACTTCTTTCGGTACCCGCCGTTCAGCATCTCGTCACTGAACAGCCGGTCGAAGGGCACCCCGGAGGCCAGGACCGGTATCTCGCGGTCGTAGAGCCGGTCGGCGAGCACCACCAGGCGCAGCGCCGTCGACTGGTCCGGCACCGCGCCGACGTCGGTGAGGCAGACCGCGGTGACGCCCTCGGTGAGCGCGCCGTAGCGGCTCGGGTGGACCTTGGCCAGGTGTTCGAGCAGCCCGGGGAAGTCGTCGAGGCTGGCGCCGGGCGTGGCGTACGCCGCCTTGGCGACCTGCTCGTCGGAGTACGGCGCGGGCGCCTCGGGCAGGCCACGGTGGCGGTAGTCCTGGCCGTCGATCCGCAGGGGGCGGAACTGCGCCGACAGGCCCTGGATCTCGCGCAGGAAGTCGGCGGCCGCGAACCGGCCCTCGCCGAGCTTGCCGGGCAGCGTGTTGGAGGTCGCCGCGAGCGCGACGCCCTGTTCGACGAGCCTGCTGAGCAGCGAGGACACGAGCACGGTGTCGCCCGGGTCGTCCAGTTCGAATTCGTCGATGCACAGCAGCCGGTGCCCGCCCAGGGTCTGGACGGTCTGCTGGAAGCCGAGCGCGCCGACCAGGTTCGTCAGCTCCACGAAGGTGCCGAAGGCCTTGAGCGCGGGCTCGGCCGGGGTGGCGTGCCACAGGGAGGCCAGCAGGTGGGTCTTGCCGACGCCGTAGCCGCCGTCGAGGTAGACCCCGCGCGGGCCGGTCGCGGCGGCCGCCTTCTTGGGGTTCTTGGCGAACCAGCGCCGCTTGCCCGCGCCGCTCGCGTGCGCCCCGCCCAGACCGGCGGCGAAGCCGCTGAGCACGGTGACCGCCTCGGACTGGCTCGGCTGGTCCGGATCGGGGTTGTAGGTGGCGAAGCGCACCGAGTCGAAACGGGGCGGCGGCACCATCTCGGCGACGAGCCGTTCGGCGGGCACGTGGGGCGCGCGGGCGCACAGCGCGAGCGGGCCCGCGTCGGGTCCGTCACCGGGTCCCGCGTCGGCCATCGGGCTCCGTCCGGTGGCGGCGGGGTGGGCGTCGGCACCGGAGGGGGAGAGAGAGGTTGACACAGCACTCAACTCTACGGGGCGTGGCAGACTGCACCGATGCGACGCCTGTTCCCTGTGACCGATCAGACATCCCCCGCCCCGGACGACCGGCCGTGGTCCCTGGACGAGCTGGCGGAGGCCTACGCGTACCCCGCGCTCGACGGCGGGGCGCACTGGCTGCGCGCCAACATGGTCGCCTCGCTCGACGGCGCCGGTCAGCACGACGGGCGCTCGCACCCCCTCTCCAGCGAGACCGACATGCGGATCTTCGGCACCCTCCGGGCCCTGGCCGACGTGGTGGTCGTGGGCGCGGAAACGGTTCGCCAGGAGGGCTACCGCCCGGCCCGCGCCCGTGCCGACTTCGCCGCCCGCCGGGCCGCCGCGGGCCAGGGTCCCGCCCCGGTCATCGCGGTGGTGACCGCCGGCCTGGACCTGGACTTCACCCTGCCCCTCTTCCGCGAGCCGCTCGTGCCCACCCTGGTGCTCACCGGGGCCGCCGCCCCCGCGGACCGGGTCGCGGCGGCGACCGCGTCCGGGGCCGAAGTGGTGGTCGCCGGTGAGGGCGCGGGCGTGGACCCCGCCCGGGCGGTGCGGGAGCTGGCGGACCGGGGGCTGCGCCGTCAGCTCACCGAGGGCGGGCCGCGGCTGCTGGGCCAGTTCGTGGCCGCGGAGGTGCTGGACGAGCTGTGCCTGAGCGTCTCGCCGACCCTCACGGCGGGTGACGCCCAGCGGATCGCGGGGGGCCCGCGGGTCGACGTACCGCAGCGGCTCGCGCTGGCCCTGCTGCTGGAAGAGGCCGGGTTCCTCTACACGCGTTACCGTCGGATCTGACAAGAGGCGGAATTTGTCGTTCCGCTTTGCTTCCGCTGGGCACATATACCAGCGCGAGCCCCGTGCGCCAGCGGGGCAGGATGGTTTCCGCAGGGGCCGGCCACGGCCGATGAAGGAGAGGACGTCCGTGTTCACGAGCGTTTTGATGATCGAGCAGCCTCTGACACCCGTAGACGTGGACTTCGTCACCAGCCTGCACGGGGACGACCCGGTCTCCTTCTTCGTCCTGATGCAGCCGCGGGGCGACCAGGACCGGCTGCTGCGCGCCATCGACGACGTCGCGCTCGGCGAGCTGCCCGAGGCCCTGCGCGAGGGGGAGGAACCCGAGGGCGACGCCGCCCGCGGCCCCGCCGAGCAGGCCCTGGCCCTCTCACTGGCGGCCCTGCGGGCCAAGGGCGCCAAGGCCGTCGGACAGGTGATCGAGGACCACCCGCTCGACAAACTGAAGGCCGTCGTGGCGGAGACGGGAGCCGACGAGGTGATCGTCCTGACCGCCCCGCACTTCGTGGAGGAGTTCTTCCACCGGGACTGGGCCTCCCGGGCGCGGCACAAGGTCGGGGTTCCGGTGCTCAAACTCTTCGCCCACAACGAATAGGCTGGGCGCCACGCACACCGTCACGTTTGACCATCAGGAGCGACCTGTATGACGCCCGGCCTGCCGACCGCCATGGAACGGCCCCACTTCATCGGCATCGGCGGCGCCGGAATGTCCGGCATCGCGAAGATCCTGGCCCAGCGCGGTGCGCGGGTCGCCGGAAGCGACGCCCGTGACTCCGAGACCGCCGCCGCGCTGCGCGCCCACGGCGCCACCGTCCACCTCGGACACGCCGCCGGGCACCTCGCCGACGACGCGACCTGCGTGGTCGTCTCCAGCGCCATCCGCGCCGACAACCCGGAGCTGGCCCGCGCCGCCGAGCTGGGCGTCCCGGTCGTGCACCGCTCCGACGCGCTCGCCGCGCTGATGGATGGCCTGCGCCCGATCGCGGTCGCCGGTACGCACGGCAAGACCACCACCACCTCGATGCTGGCGGTCTCCCTCTCGGCGCTCGGCCTGGACCCCTCCTACGCCATCGGCGGCGACCTGGACGTCCCCGGCTCCAACGCCCACCACGGCGAGGGCGACATCTTCGTCGCCGAGGCGGACGAGAGCGACCGCAGCTTCCACAAGTACGCGCCCCAGGTCGCCATCGTCCTCAACAGCGAGCTGGACCACCACGCGAACTACGCCTCGATGGAGGAGATCCACGACTCCTTCGAGACCTTCGTCGGCAGGATCGTCCCCGGCGGCACCCTGGTCGTCTCGGCCGACCAGGAGGGCGCCGTCGAGCTGACCCGCCGGGTCCGCGACCTGTCCTCCGTCAACGTCGTCACCTACGGCGAGACCGAGACCGCCGACGTCCGCGTCCTGAAGATCACCCCGCGCGGGCTGGCCGGCGAGGTCACCGTCCTCATCGGCGGCAAGCTGCTCACCTTCACCGTCTCGGTGCCCGGCCGCCACTACGCGCTCAACGCGGTCGCCGCCCTCGCCGCGGGCGTGGCCCTCGGCATCCCGGCGCACAACCTGGCCTCCGCACTCGGCAAGTACACCGGCGTCAACCGCCGCCTCCAGCTCAAGGGTGAGGCTGCGGGCGTGCAGGTCATCGACTCCTACGCGCACCACCCCACCGAGATGACCGCCGACCTGGAGGCCATCCGCGGCGCCGCCGGGGACGCCCGGATCCTGGTCGTCTTCCAGCCGCACCTCTTCTCCCGCACCCAGGAGCTGGGCCGGGAGATGGGGCAGGCCCTCGCGCTCGCCGACGCCTCCGTGGTCCTCGACATCTACCCGGCCCGCGAGGACCCGGTCCCCGGGGTCACCAGCGAGATCATCATCGCCGCGGCGCGCGCCGCGGGCGCCGATGTCAGCGCCGAGCACGACAAGAACGCCGTCGCGGACGTCATCGCGGGAATGGCGAAGCCGGGCGACCTCGTTCTCACCATGGGGGCGGGTGACGTGACCGACCTCGGTCCGGCCATCCTGGCCCGGCTGGCGAACTAAGGGGAGAGGCGCGATGGCGTACGAGATCGAGAAGCCCGACGAGCAGTGGCAGGCGGAGCTGACCCCGTCGGAGTACCAGGTGCTGCGGCTGGCCGGCACCGAGCCCGCCTTCCGCGGTGAGTACACGGACACCACCACGCCCGGCGTCTACTCCTGCCGGGCCTGCGGCTCCGAGCTGTTCCGGTCCACGGAGAAGTTCGCGTCGCACTGCGGCTGGCCGTCCTTCTTCGACCCGAAGGACTCCGAAGCGGTCGAGCTGATCGCGGACACCACGCACGGCATGGTCCGCACCGAGGTCCGCTGCGCGAAGTGCGGCTCGCACCTCGGACACGTCTTCGAGGGCGAGGGCTACCCGACCCCGACCGACCAGCGCTACTGCATCAACTCCATCTCCCTGCGCCTGGCCCCCGAAGAGGGGTAGCCCGAAAGGGAGTGGACGAGGAGAGCCGGGCCGGGAGGCCCGGACGCCGTCCGGACACCGCCGGGGCCCGCTGTCGACCGACAGCGGGCCCCGGCGTTTTCGCGTGCCGCGCGGCATTCCCCGCGCCCGCGCCGTCCCGCGCCATGTCCCGCGCCATGTCCCGCGCCGGGGAACGGCGTTGGCCGACTGTACGGCGGCGCGTCACGAAGGAGTTTCCTGAAGGTGGGACGGGCACGTTGTCCTTGGGTCGCCCCTCAGCGCCCCGCAGCACCCCTCCTCACCCCCAGAGGTCCTCACGCCATGGCAGAACTCGACCGCCGCCGGTTCCTCCGGATCACGGGCGCCGCCGCCGCCGCCTCGCTGCTCTCGGAGAGCATCGCCCGCGCCGCCGCCATCCCCGCGCAGGGCACGACCGGCACCCTCCAGGACGTCGAGCACATCGTCGTACTGATGCAGGAGAATCGTTCCTTCGATCAGTACTTCGGCACGATGAAGGGGGTCCGCGGCTTCGGCGACCCGCGCCCGGTCCTCCAGGACAACGGCAAGTCCGTCTTCCAGCAGTCCAACGGCACCAAGGACATCCTGCCGTTCCACCCCACCGCCGCCGACCTGGGCATGCAGTTCGTCGAGGGGCTCAACCACGACTGGGCCGGCGGCCACCAGGCCCACAACAACGGCAAGTACGACAAGTGGGTCCCGGCGAAGACCGCCACGACCATGGCGTACATGAACCGGAACGACATCCCGTTCCACTACGCCCTCGCCGACGCCTTCACCGTCTGCGACGCCTACCACTGCTCCTTCATCGGAGCCACCGACCCCAACCGCTACTACCTCTTCTCCGGCCACACCGGCAACGACGGCGCCGGCGGCGGCCCGGTCCTCGGCAACCAGGAGGCGGGGTACGGCTGGAAGACCTACCCCGAGCGCCTCGAAGCGGCCGGGGTCTCCTGGAAGGTCTACCAGGACGTCGGCGACGGGCTGAACGCCGCGGGCGGCTGGGGCTGGACCGGCGACGCCTTCCGCGGCAACTACGGCGACAACTCCCTGCTGTACTTCACCTCCTACCGCACCGCCCAGCCCGGCAGCCCGCTGTACGAGAAGGCCCGTACCGGTACGAACGCCAAGGCGGGCGAGGGCTACTTCGACCGGCTGCGCGCCGACGTCAGGAACGGCGTCCTGCCGAAGGTCTCCTGGATAGCCGCACCCGAGGCCTTCAGCGAGCACCCGAACTGGCCCGCCAACTTCGGCGCCTGGTACATCTCCCAGGTCCTGGACGCGCTGACCTCGAACCCGGACGTATGGGCGAAGACGGCCCTCTTCATCACCTACGACGAGAACGACGGCTTCTTCGACCACGTCGTCCCGCCGTACCCGCCGGCCTCCTCGGCCTGGGGCCTGTCCACCGCCGACGTCACCCGGGACCTCTACACCGGCGGGGTCACCGGCTACGCCGCCGGCCCCTACGGGCTCGGCCCGCGCGTGCCGATGATCGTGGTCTCGCCCTGGAGCAAGGGCGGCTACGTCTGCTCCGAGACCTTCGACCACACCTCGGTGATCCGCTTCATCGAGAAGCGCTTCGGCGTCCAGGAGCCCAACATCTCGCCCTGGCGCCGCGCCGTCTGCGGTGACCTGACCGCGGCCTTCGACTTCACCCGGGCCGACGCCGTGCCCGCCGCGCTGCCGTCCACCGCGGGCTACCTGCCGCGGGACCACAACACGCACGCCTCCTACCACCCGGTTCCGCCGGCCACCGGCGCCCTGCCGGTGCAGGAGCCGGGCGCCAAACCCACCCGCGCGCTCGGCTACGCCCCGTACGTGGACGGCCGGGCCACCGTCTCCACCGGCCAGTTCACCCTCACCTTCGCCAGTGGACCGGCGCTGGGCGCCCACTTCCACAGCACCTCGGGCAACCGGACGGACGGCCCCTGGCCCTACACCGTCGAGGCGGGCCGCACGCTCTCCGACACCTGGAGCACCAGCAGCTCCACCAGCAACCGGATCGACCTCACGGTCTGGGGGCCCAACGGTTTCCTGCGCACCTTCAGGGGACCCGCGAAGAAGGCCGGGCCCGAGGTGAGCGCGCGTCACGTCGCGGCCTCCGGCAACCTGGAGCTGTCCATGACCAACGCGGGCACCACCGCCGTCAACCTCACGGTGACCAACGCCTACGGCGGCGCCGCCCAGACCTTCAAGGTGCTCGCCGGGGCCACGGTCGCGCACACCGTGAACCTCCAGGCCACCGGCCGCTGGTACGACGTCAGGGTCGTCTCAGACGCGGACGCCGGCTTCCTGCGCCGCTTCGCAGGCCACGTGGAGACGGGCGCCCCGGGCGTCTCCGACCCGGCGATCAGGACCGCCTGACGCGGTCCCCGCCGCCCCCGGCCGTCCCCGCGCGCGCCGCGCGCGGCCGGCCGGGGGCGTGGTGTGACGGGGGGCCGGCTGGGCAGAACGTACGGCGGCGGAGTCCGTCACCCGCACCGCCCCCGTTCCCGTCACCGAGGGAGAACGCATGGCCATCGCCCACCGCAGGATCGGTTCCGGTCCCGTCCGCGTCATCGTGCTGCACGACTGGTTCGGGACCTGCGCTCACTGGGGGTCGGCCCTCGACGCCCTCGACCCCGGGGCGTTCTCGTACGCCTTCCCCGACTACCGGGGCTACGGCGACCGCAAGGAGGTCCCCGGCCGCTACACCGTCCGCGAGATCGCCGACGACGTGCTGGCCCTCGCCGACGAGCTGGGCTGGGACACCTTCTCCCTGATCGGGCACTCCATGGGCGCCAAGGCCGCCCAGCAGGTGCTGGTCCGGGCCCCGGGGCGGATCGAGAAGCTGGTCGGCGTCGCCCCGGTGCCCGCCGGGCCCTACGCGATGGACGAGGCCACCCACGCGCTCTTCCGCGGCGCCGCCGAGGACCCCGGCAAGCGCCGGATCATCCTGGATCTGGTCACCGGCAACCGCGCGAGTCGCCACTGGCTGGACGGCATGGTGCGCCACTCCCTGGAGGCTTCCCGCCCCGATGCCTTCGCCGCGTACTTCGCCGACTGGCAGGGGCTCGACCTGTCCGCCGCGGTCAAGGGGAACACCGTCCCGGTGCTGGCCCTCGTCGGGGCGTACGACCTCGCGCTCACCGCCGACCTGATGCGGTCCACCTGGCAGGCCTGGTACCCGCACTGCCGCGTCCACGTGCTGCCCGGCTCCGGCCACTACCCGGCGCAGGAGACACCGGTCGCCTTCGTGACGGAGACCGAGGCCTTCCTGAGGTCCTGACGCCCCGTGCGCGGCGCGCGAAAAACCCGTGGGGGGTACGAGGAAAACCTCGTACCCCCCACGGGATCAGGGTGAGTGACGGGACTTGAACCCGCGGCCACCTGGACCACAACCAGGTGCTCTACCAACTGAGCTACACCCACCACGAAGGGCGGCGGAACCACCCGTTCGATGTGCATGCACAGCATAGCCGATCAGGGGGGCCGCCCTGCGACACCATTAAGCGGGCCGTACGGACCGCCCGCGCCCCCGGATCCGACCGGCGCGGCCGTCGCGCTCGCCGCGGGGCGCACGGCAGGATCGCCCCATGGCCTTCGACACCGCACCCGGTACCGCACCCGACACCGCCCCCGAGCCCTTCACCGCCGCCGACTACGCCGCCCGGATGGCCGCCGCCGCGCAGAGCGCCGCCGACGCCGGGCTGGCCGGTCTGCTGATCTCCCCGGGGCCTGACCTCGCCCACCTGACCGGGTACCGGCCCGTGGACACCGAGCGGCTGACCCTGCTCGTGCTGGCCGCAGGACGGGACCCGGTGCTCGTCGTGCCCACCCTGGAGGCCCCCGACGCGGCCGCGGCGCCGGGTGCGGGCGCGCTCACCCTGCGCGACTGGACCGACGGCAAGGACCCCTACGGCGCCACCGCCCCGCTGCTGGACGCGTCCGGCCGCTTCGGGGTCAGCGACAACACCTGGGCGCTCCACCTGCTGGGCCTCCAGCGGGAGTTGCCCACCACGTCCTACGTCTCGCTCACCGACGCGCTGCCCATGCTCCGCGCGGTCAAGGACGCCCGCGAGCTGGCCCGGCTGGAGGCGGCGGGGGCCGCCGCCGACGCCGCGTACGCCCGGATCCTCGGAGTGCGCTTCGCCGGGCGCGCCGAGACCGAGGTCGCCGCCGACCTGGCCGCCCTGCTGCGCGAGTACGGACACTCCCAGGTGGACTTCACGGTGGTCGGCTCCGGACCCAACGGCGCCAACCCGCACCACGAGGCGGGCGAGCGGATCATCACCCACGGTGACATGGTGGTCCTGGACTTCGGCGGCCTCAAGCACGGGTACGGCTCCGACATCTCCCGCACCGTCCACGTCGGCGAACCGACCGCCGAGGAGCAGCGCGTCCACGACGTCGTCCGCGAGGCCCAGCGGACCGCCGTGGCGGCGGTCCGGCCGGGCATCGCCTGCCAGGACGTGGACCGGGCGGCCCGCGCCGTGATCACCGAGTTCGGTTACGGCGAGCGGTTCATCCACCGCACCGGCCACGGCATCGGCGTCACCACGCACGAGCCGCCCTACATGATCGAGGGCGAGGAGCGCCCCCTCGTCCCCGGCATGTGCTTCTCCGTCGAGCCCGGCATCTACCTGCCGGGGCGCTTCGGCGTCCGGATCGAGGACATCGTCACGGTCACCGAGGACGGCGGGCGCAGCTTCAACAACGCCCCGCACGAACTGGCCGTCGTCGAGTAGCCGCGCCCGCCCGGCCGGCCCTCACGGACCCAGGACGGCCGCCGACTCGCCCGCGAGGTGGAGGCGGCCGTCCGGACCGGGGTGCTCCAGCGGCTCCCACGCGGCCAGCACCCGCACGCCGTTGCGGCCCAGCGCGATCGTCACCGGCTCGGCGGCCAGGTTGACCGCGACCCGGACGTCACCGCGCCGGAAGGTCAGCCAGCGCCGCTCCTCGTCGCAGGCCACCCGGACCGCCGCGAGATCCGGGTCCCGCAGGTCGGGCAGGGTCCGGCGGAGCGTGATCAGCCGCCGGTACCACTCCAGCAGCCGGACGTGGGCGGAGCCGCCCTCCGCGCCGGTCTCCGCGGCGGCCCCCGGCGTCCCCGGCACCTCGGCTTCGGCCCAGTCCAGGCAGGACCGCGCGCGGGTCGCCGGGTCCTGCGGATCGGGGATCTCCTCCGCCTTCCAGCCGTGCGCCGCGAACTCCCGGCGGCGCCCGGAGCGCACCGCCTGCGCCAGCTCCGGGTCCGGGTGGTCGGTGAAGTACTGCCAGGGGGTCCGCGCCCCCCACTCCTCGCCCATGAAGAGCATCGGCACGAAGGGACCCGTCAGCGCCAGGGCCGCGGCGCAGGCCAGCAGCCCCGGGGAGAGCGACGCGGAGAGCCGGTCGCCCAGCGCCCGGTTTCCGATCTGGTCGTGGGTCTGGGTGTAGCCGAGGAAGCGGTGTGCGGGGGTGCGGCGCCGGTCCACGGGACGGCCGTGGGTGCGGCCCCGGAAGGAGGACCAGGTGCCGTCGTGGAAGAACGCCCGGGTCATGGTCTTGGCGAGGGCCCCGAGCGGGGCGCGGGCGAAGTCGGCGTAGTAGCCCTGCGATTCGCCGGTCAGCGCGCAGTGCAGGGCGTGGTGGAAGTCGTCGTTCCACTGCGCGGTCAGACCCAGGCCGCCGGCCGCGCGCGGGGTCGTGGTCCGCGGGTCGCACTGGTCCGATTCGGCGATCAGGAACACCGGCCGTCCGCTGTCGGCGGCGAACGCGTCGACGGCCGCGGCCAGTTCCTCCAGGAAGGTCAGCGCCCGGCCGTCGGCCAGCGCGTGCACCGCGTCCAGCCGGAGCCCGTCGATCCGGTAGTCCCGCAGCCAGCCGAGCGCACTGTCCAGCAGGTACGCGCGGACCTCGTCGGAGCCGGGCGCGTCCAGGTTGACCGCCGCACCCCACGGCGTCTGGTGCGTGTCGGTGAAGTACGGGCCGAAGGCGGGGAGGTGGTTGCCCGAGGGGCCGAGGTGGTTGTGCACCACGTCCAGCACCACCCCGAGCCCGGCCGTGTGCGCCGCCTCCACGAACCGGGCGAGCCCGGCCGGGCCGCCGTACGGCTCGTGCACGGACCAGGGCGCGACCCCGTCGTAGCCCCAGCCGTGCCGTCCGGGGAAGGAGCAGACGGGCATCAGCTCGACGTGCGTGATGCCGAGGGCCACGAGGTGGGGCAGCCGGGTGGCGGCCGCGTCGAAGGTGCCTTCGGGGGTGAAGGTGCCGACGTGCAGCTCGTAGAGGACGGCGTCCTGGAGCGGGATGCCGGGCGCGGGGGCCGGCGCGCCGGGGAACAGCGCCTCGAAGTCCACCACCGCCGACAGCCCGTCCGGGCCGTCGGGGAGCCGCCGGCCGCGGGGGTCGGGCCGTACGCGCGGCCGGTCCCCGTCCGGGGCGTCGGTGTCCAGCAGGAACCCGTACCGGTCACCGGCGGCGGCGGGGGCCGCCGCCACCCACCAGCCGTCCCGCTCCGGATCGGGCGCCATGTCCCGCGTGCCGTCGTTCAGCCGCAGACCCACCTGCCCTGCCTGCGGTGCCCACACCTCGAACTGCATGGAGGGTCCCCTCGTCTCGTGCGGCACCCGGTGTGCGTGCCACGACGGCGTCTCGACCCTGCCCATCATCGCGGGCCGGACGCGGGTGTTCTGGACACTTGACGCACGACGGGCCGACAATCACCCTGTGACGTCCAGTTTCGAGTTCTCCGCCTACCCGGCGCCGCGGGTCTCCGACGCCGAACGCGACCGCGCCCTCGGCCGGCTGCGGGACGGCGCGGCCGACGGCCGGCTCTCGCACGACACCTTCGTGCGCCGGATGGAACTCGCGCTGGTCGCGCGCCGGTCCGAAGACCTGGCCGTCCTGACCGCGGACCTCGACGTGCGGCGCCGCGGCGGATCCGAAAGCCCCCTGACGCAGCGGTTGTTCGGCTGGGTCGGCCGGGCCTCCGCGGTCAGCGCCGGGATCCGGCGCGCCTGGGCCGCGGAGAAGCTGCCGAAGCTGATGCTCCCTCCGCACCGCGCGGGCGGGTACGCGCTGACCATCGGCCGGGACCCCGGCAGCGGGCTGCGGCTCGTCCACGAGACGGTCTCCCGCCACCACGCCGAACTGAGCCTGCGCGACGGCCTGTGGGTGCTGCGGGACCTCGGCTCCACCAACGGCACCACCGTCAACGGCCAGCGGGTCACCGGCGCGGCCGTCGTCCGCGCCGGCGACCAGGTCGGCTTCGGCAACATGGTCTACCGGCTCTCTGCGAACTAGCGCCGCCCTCCCGGAACTTGCCGCTCACGAACGAGACGTCGGATTTCCGCCAGCGGGGGCCCGGGACGGCCGCTGACACTGGGCCCATGACCGCCTACCTCCCCCTCCCCATCCCTCCCGCCGCCCTCCGGGAACTGCGGACCGCCGACGACTGCGGCCGGCCGGTGCGGCCGTACACCGCCCGGGAGGACGGGGTGCCCTTCGCGTGCGTCGGCAGCCCGCTGCGCTGCTGCCTGCGGCCGGTCGAGCCGGGCGACCGGGTCGCCCTCGTCTCCTACGCGCCGCTGCGCCGCTGGGCGGCGCAGACCGGGGCCGAACCCGGCGCCTACGACGAAGCGGGGCCGGTGTTCATCCACGCCGACGCCTGCGGAGCGCCGCGCGGGGCGGGCGGCTACCCGTTCGCCCGCCCGGGGGCGCTGCGCACCGTCCGCCGGTACGACGCCCGCGGGCACATCGTCGGCGGCCGCCTGTTCGAGGTGCCGGACGACGCCGAGGCCGGGTTCGACCGGGTCCTCGGCGAGGCGTTCGACGCGCCGGAGGTGGCGCTGGTGCACGTACGGGCCGTGGAGTACGGCTGCTTCCAGTTCGAGGTCCGCCGCCCGTAGGCCGCATCCCGGCGCCGGACCCCGCGGGCGGCGCGCTGTGGCCGGGCGCGCAGGATGGTCTCATGGACCCCATGGATCACCGGCCGGCGGTGCGCCCGGCCCGCCCCGACGACCTTCCGCGCGTGGTCGAACTCATCCACGAGCACGTCGCCTACGAACGCGCCGCGCCCCGGCCGCCCGGCCTGGCCGAGCGGCTCGGCCCGCTCCTCTTCCCCGCCGACGGACTCCCGCCCCGGCTGTGGGTGCTGGTCGCCGAGGACCCGGCGGGGAACACCGTCGGATACGCCGCCTGCTCGCGGGAGTTCGCCTTCTGGGACGCCGCGCACCACCTCCACATGGACTGCCTCTACCTCTCCGCGGACGCGCGCGGCCACGGCCTCGGCGCCGCCCTGATGGCCGCCGTCGCGCGGCTCGCGGCCGAGCAGGGCCTCGCCCAGGTGCAGTGGCAGACGCCCGAGTGGAACGAGGGCGCCATCCGCTTCTACGACCGCCTCGGCGCGGCGGGCGCGCCGAAGCGCCGGTACGAGTGGCCCGCTCCCGGGGCCGGCCGGCTCAGGGGCTGACCGCCAGGAGGCGCTCGTACGTCGCCAGCACGGTCCGGGTCTGGTGCTCGACCTGGGTGGCCACCGGCACCCAGCGGGCCTCGAACCGGGCGGCGAAGGCGTCGCACCAGCCCGTGACCAGCCGGTCCAGCGCGACCGCCGCCGGGTCCCCGGTCGCCAGCAGCACCCGCAGCAGCATGGCGGCGGCCCGCAGCGTGAGGCGGCGCGCGAAGGCGTCGATGCTCCCGATGTACGCGGCCGTCGCCTCCGGGGGCGCGGAGCCGCCGTACCACCGCTCGGCGATCCGCGGGATCAGCGCGAGGGTCCACTCCACCGCCCGCAGCAGCGGCCCGGCCACCGGATCCCCGTAGGGCAGGGCGGTGCGCGCCCCCGCGAGCACCCGGGCCACCTGGTCGGCGTCCTCGGTGAGCCGCCGGGCCAGCAGCCGCAGGGCGCGCCGCGGGTCGGGGTGCGGAGCCGGATCGTCCACCAGGTCACTGGCCCACATGGGGACTTCGACGATCGCGGTCGTCCCGTCGTAGGTGTGGGCGTGGTACCAGGTGCTGAGCCGGGTGTCCTCCGGGTGGAACGCCCCCGCGGCGTCGGTGTCCGGCGCGGGCATCACGAAGATGCCGGGGCCGGGGGAGGGCCAGCCCGCCGCGTCCGAGGCCCCGGTCTCCACCGGGATCCGCAGGGCGGCGGCCGACCGGGCGAACGGCTCGGCCAGCCCCGGTATGTCCCGGGTGAGCTGGACCCAGCTGCCGCCGAGGTCGGTCGCGTGCAGGGACACCTGGAGCACCGGGCGCAGCTCGTCGATCAGCGCGGTCAGGGCCAGCGTCTCGGGCGGCAGCCGGTCCGGAGGCAGTAACGACGGCGCCCACTCCGGCTGCTCGGGTCCGGGCGGCCGGAAGAAGTTGCGGTGGTATTCGAGGATCGAACGCGGGTGCGGGGTGCGGTGCAGGGCCGCCCCGTCCGGGTCGGCGCAGAGCAGGAAGTGCCAGTCGCAGGCGGCGCGCAGGCCCGGCGCGTCCAGGACGCGGCGGGCGAGCGCGAGGGCGGTCGGGCCGCCGACGGGTTCGTTGGCGTGGGCCCCGGCGACGACGAGGACGTTGCGGCGGGGGAGCCGGGGGACGTCCGGCGACGGGCCGCGCTCCGGCCCGGACCCGGCGGGGGACCGGACGGAGAGCAGCCACAGGGGCCGCCCGCCCCGGGAGGTGCCGGTGCGGCGGAGCCGGACCAGGGCGGGGTGCGCGTCGGCCAGCGCGCGGGCGGCCGCGGCGAGTTCCCGCGGCGTGGGGTAGCACATGTCTCGGAGGAGGGTCACGGTGATGCTCTGCCCGCCCGAAGTGCGCCCCTACCACCGCGGCAGCCGCCGGCTAGGACCCCTCCCGGATCAGGACCGCCACCGGGGTCGCCGACAGGAGGGCCTTGAGGGGGACGCGGCCGGTCAGGGGGTCGGTGTCGGAGGTCAGGGCGGAGGTCCAGCGGCCCGGGGGCAGCGGGAGCAGGGTGTCGTGCCAGCCGCCCGCCACGTCGAGCAGGTGCGGCAGCCGGGTGACCGCGACCAGCAGGTCGGGGGAACGGGTGTAGGCGAGGCAGTGCTCCGCCGCGGGTCCCTCGGCCGCCAGCGGGGCGTAGCCGGCGAACAGCTCGGGGCGGGCCCGGCGCAGCCGCAGCAGCGTGGTCGTCAGGGCCCGCTTCGCCTCGCCGGTGCCGGTCTGCGGCGGGCCGGGGAAGGCCACCGGGCGGCGGTTGTCCGGGTCCACCAGGGCGCGGCACTCGTCCTCGCAGCCCTGGTAGACCTCCGGGACGCCCGGCATGGTCAGGTGCAGCGCGGTCATCGCGAGGATGCCGTCCCCGGCGGCCGCGCAGACGTCCGGCAGGGCGTCCGGGCCGGGCACGTACCCGGCGAGGGTGGCCTCGTACGCCGGGTCCGGATCCGTCCAGGCGGTGTGCACGGCGGCCTCCCTGGCCCCCTTGAGCAGCGCCGCGGCGAGCCGCTCCGCCCGGTCCGGCACCTCGCCCAGGCCCAGGGCGCTCTGGAAGGCCACCCATGCCTGCTGCGGGTCCGCGGCGCCGTCGAAGCGGGGCATCAGGTCCGGGCGCTGCGAGAGCACCGCGATGCGCGCCCGGACGTCCGCGCTGCGTTTGGTGTCATGGGTGGACAGGACGGTGCCCGAGCCGGGCCAGTCCCGCTCCAGGTGGGCGCAGTAGGCGTGGAACTCCTCCGGGGAGAGCGCCGGACGGCCCGGATCGCCGCCCACCTCGGTCGCCGACAGCAACGGGGCGTAGCGGTAGAACGCCCGGTCCTCCAGGGACTTGGCGCGCAGCGCGGCCGAGGTCTGGGCGAAGCGGGCCGCGAAGCCCGCGTCGCTCACGAGCAGGGCGCGCACCGCCGCCACCGCCTCGGGGGCGGCCGCCGACTCCGGCGGATCGACCAGCCCGGGCAGGTCCGGCCGGCCCGGGTAGGTCCGGTAGACCGGGCAGGCGACGAGGAGCTCCCGCACGGCGCTCTCCAGGCCGGGCCCCGCCCGCCGCACCAGGGTCGCCAGCTCCGCCGCCAGATCCTCCGTCAGCACCTCGCGGGTGGCGGCGTCGGCCGTCTCGGACCAGCCGGGCAGACCGGTCGCGCGCCGGTAGCGGGCGGCGAGCTCGTCGGCCCCGGCGCCCGAGGTCAGTACCCCGTCCACCCGGCGCAGCGCGTCGTAGCCGGTGGTGCCCGCCACCGGCCAGTCGTCCGGCAGCCGTTCCCCGTCGGCCAGGATCTTCTCCACCACGATCCACACCCCGGGCCCCACCGCCTCCCGCAGCCGCCGCAGGTACCCGGCCGGGTCCGCGAGCCCGTCCACGTGGTCGATCCGCAGCCCCTCGGCCACTCCGTCGGCCACCAGTTCCAGGAGCTTGCCGTGCGTGGCGGCGAACACCCCGGGGTCCTCCACCCGGACCCCGATCAGGTCGGAGATGGTGAAGAAGCGGCGGTAGTTCAGATCGGTGCGGGCCTCGCGCCAGTACGCCGGCCGGTACCACTGGGCCGCGAGCAGCGCGGGCGGCGCCAGGTCGCGCGTCCCCTCCCGCAGCGGGAAGCGGTGGTCCCCGACGCACAGCAGCCCGTCCGCCACCCGGACGGCGTCCGGATCCAGCGGCTCGCCCAGCACCGGCAGCAGCAGCTGGCCGCCGTTCACCTCCCAGTCGATGTCGAACCAGCGCGCGTACGGCGATCCGGGGCCCTCCCGCAGCACCTGCCACAGCGGATGGTTGAGGTGCAAGGGCGCCGGTACCGCCATGTGGTTCGGCACGATGTCCAGCACCAGGCCGAGGCCGTGCTCCCGGGCCGTGCGGGCGAGCGCGCGCAGGCCGTCCTCGCCGCCCAGCTCCCCGCGGACCCGGGTGTGGTCGACCACGTCGTAGCCGTGCGAGGACCCGGGCACCGCCTCCAGGACCGGGGACAGGTGGAGGTGGGAGATCCCGAGCCCCGCGAGGTGGGGCACGGCGGCCGCCGCCGCCGCGAAGGGGAATTCCGGGCGCAGCTGGAGTCGGTAGGTGGCGGTCGGGCGCGCCGCGGCGCGCCGCCGGTTCACGGAAAGGGGCTGCTGGCTCATGAGAACGTACGTACCCAGCCTGCCGGATTCCGTGCCATGACCCAATGCATCCGGGTGACTGCGCGCGGTTAACGTTCCTCGGGTGCGTGGAACCGTCGACACCTATCGAAAAGTCATCGCCCTCACCGGGCCCCTCCTGCCGATCCTCTCCTTCTTCGCCCGGCTCCCCGTCGCGATGTCCCAGTTCGGGAGCGTCCTGCTGGTCGTCCAGACCAGCGGCTCCCTCGCCGCCGCGGGCATCGTCGGCGGCTCGCTCTCCGCGGGGCAGGTGGTGTGCGGCCCGCTGCTCGGCCGCCTCGCCGACCGCCGCGGCCAGCGGCCCGTCGTCCTGGCCGCCGCGGCCGTCAACGCCCTCGCCACCGGCGCCCTGGTCGCCGGCGCCCTCGCCGGCCTCGGTACGGTCCCGCTCGCCGCGATCGGAGCCGTCACCGGGGCCTCCATCCCGCTGATCGGACCGCTGGCCCGGACCCGCTCCGTGGCCCTCGCGCGCCGCGCCGGGGCCGAGGAGGAGGTGATCGGAGCCGTCCACTCCCTCGAAGGAACCCTGGACGAGGTGTCGTTCGTCTTCGGGCCCGCCCTCGTCGGGCTCGCCGTCCTCGGCGCGCACCCGTCCGTGGCCCTGGCGGGTGCCGCCGTCCTCGTCGTCGGCTTCGGCAGCGCCTACGCCCTGCACCCGACCGCCGCCGCCACGGCCGGATCGCCCCGGCCCGCCAGGGCCGCGACGGCCCGCCGTCCCCGCCACCCGGGCATCGTGCACGCGGTCCGCGGCTCGCTCGCCCTCCAGGGGGCCATGTTCGGCGCCTGCCAGGCGGGCATCGCCTCGCTCACCGACCGCCTCGGCGTCCCCGGGCAGGCCGGGATCGTGTACGCGGCGATGGGCGTGGTCAGCGCGGCCGTCGGCCTCGGGATGGGCACCCTGCCCGCCCGCTTCGGGCTGCGGCTGCGCTGGCGGGTGGCCACCGCCGCCGCCCTCGTGCTGTCCGCCCCGCTCCTGGTGACCGACACGCTGGGAGGCCTGTACGCCGTCGTCACCGTCCTCGGCGCGGCCTACGCGCCCCACCTGATCACCGCCTTCGCGCTCACCGAGCGCGCGGTGGCGCCCGGCCGGCTCGCCGAGTCGATGGCCTTCGCCGCCAGCTCCCTGGTCGCCGGACAGGCCCTCGCCCTGGCCGTCTGCGGGCGCCTCGCCGAGGCGCACGGGCCCGCCGGGGCCTTCGCGGTCGCCGTGGGGGCGGCCGCGCTGTGCCTGGCCCTCGCCCTCTTCGCGCGGGTGCCGTCCGCCCGCAGCCACCCGGCCGCGGCGGCCGCCCCGGCGGCCGCCGTGCCCGCGGGCCCCCGCGGGTCCTACGCCGGGCGCTGAAGCACCACCAGGCTCCGTCCCGTCAGGGCCACCCGGTCCCCGGCCGCGTACTGCGGCCCGGTGCCGGGTGGCAGTACGTCCGCCCGCGCCGTGTCCACCACCAGCCGCCAGCGCGCGCCGTGCCCGGCCGGGAGCGTGAAGTCCTGCGGCTCCGCGCCCGCGTTGAACATCAGCAGGAACGAGTCGTCGGTGATCCGCTCGCCCCGGGGGCCCGGCTCGGAGATCGCCTCGCCGTTGAGGAACACGGTCAGCGCCTTGGCGTGCTGCGCCTGCCAGTCGCGCGCCCGCATCGGCTCGCCGTGCGGGGTGAACCACGCGATGTCCGACAGCTCGTCGTCGGTGCCCTCGACCGGCCGCCCGTGGAAGAACCGGCGCCGCCGGAACACCGGGTGGTCGCGCCGCAGCCACACCATCTGCCGGGTGAACTCCAGCATTCCGGGCGCCGGCTTGCCCGGTTCCGGCCAGCTCACCCACGCCAGCTCGTTGTCCTGGCAGTAGGCGTTGTTGTTGCCGCCCTGGCTGCGGGCGAACTCGTCGCCGTGGCTCAGCATCGGCACGCCCTGCGAGAGCATCAGCGTGGCCACGAAGTTGCGCATCTGGCGGGCGCGCAGTTCCAGCACCTCGGGATCCTCGGTGGGCCCCTCGACCCCGCAGTTCCAGGACCGGTTGTGGCTCTCGCCGTCCCGGTTGCCCTCGCGGTTCGCCTCGTTGTGCTTCTCGTTGTAGGAGACCAGGTCGTGCAGGGTGAAGCCGTCGTGGCAGGTGGCGAAGTTGATCGAGGCGAGCGGGCGCCGCCCGTCGTCCTGGTAGAGGTCGGAGGAGCCGGTGAGCCGCCCCGCGAACTCGGCCAGGGTGCGCGGCTGGCCGCGCCACAGGTCCCGTACGGTGTCGCGGTACTTGCCGTTCCACTCGGTCCACAGCGGCGGGAAGTTGCCCACCTGGTAGCCGCCCTCGCCCAGGTCCCACGGCTCGGCGATCAGCTTCACCTGGCTGACCACCGGATCCTGCTGGACCAGGTCGAAGAAGGACGAGAGCCGGTCCACCTCGTGGAACTGGCGGGCCAGGGTCGCCGCCAGGTCGAAGCGGAAGCCGTCCACGTGCATCTCGGTGACCCAGTAGCGCAGCGAGTCCATGATCAGCTGGAGGACGTGCGGGGACCGCATGAGCAGCGAGTTCCCGGTGCCGGTGGTGTCCGTGTAGTAGCGGGGGTCGTCCGAGAGGCGGTAGTAGGACGCGTTGTCCAGGCCCCGGAAGGAGAGGGTCGGTCCCAGGTGGTTGCCCTCGGCGGTGTGGTTGTAGACCACGTCGAGGATCACCTCGATGCCCGCCTCGTGCAGGGCCCGGACCGCCGACTTGAACTCCAGCACCTGCTGGCCCCGGTCCCCGGAGGCGTAGCCGTTGTGCGGGGCGAAGAACCCGATGGTGTTGTAGCCCCAGTAGTTGCTGAGGCCGTCGTTGAAGAGCCGGTGGTCGTTGACCGACTGGTGCACCGGCATCAGCTCCAGCGCCGTCACCCCGAGCTTGGTGAGGTGTCCGATGACCGCCGGGTGCGCGAGGGCGGCGTAGGTGCCGCGCAGCTCCTCCGGCAGATCGGGATGACGCATGGTCAGCCCCTTGACGTGGGCCTCGTACAGCACCGTGTGGTGGTACTCGGTGCGCGGCGGCCGGTCGTTCGCCCAGTCGAAGTACGGGTTCACCACGACCGAGGTCATCGTGCGCGGCGCGGAATCCAGGTCGTTGCGCGAATCGGGCCGCCCGAAGTGGTAGCCGTACACCTGTTCGCCCCAGTCGATCGAGCCGCTGATGGCCCGCGCGTACGGGTCCAGCAGCAGCTTGGCCGGATTGCAGCGGTGCCCGCGCTCCGGCTCGTAGGGGCCGTGCACCCGGAAGCCGTAGCGCTGCCCGGGCATCACCCCGGGCAGGTAGGCGTGCCGGACGAAGGCGTCCGTCTCGCGCAGTTCGACGGCCGTCTCCGAGCCGTCGTCGTGCAGAAGGCACAGCTCGATGCGCCGTGCGGCCTCGGAGTAGACCGCGAAGTTGGTGCCCGCCCCGTCATAGGTGGCACCCAGGGGATACGCCTGTCCTGGCCAGACCTGCATAGATGCGACTCTTCCAATCTGATCCGGCGTCGGACTACGTCTCCCAGATCTTCCCCGAAAGAGCGGAGCTACGCGGGGACTTGCCATGCTCCTACCGGGTGACGCCGTAGAGCCGATAGGCGGGTCAGCGGACCATGTGGGCATCGGATAATGGGTCAACGGGGGTCCGGTGTACGGGCCATCCGGCTGCACCGGGCCGTGCGCGCGGGATACCCTTCCTTGATCGTTGGAGGCGGGCGATCCCAGAAGCGGGAGGCGGTGCGCGGGTGAGCTCGGGAGGTCTGGAGCTGCCCCCTGGTGACGGCGGTCACGAGGGCGGTCCGGCGGACGCCCCGGGAGGTGTACCCGGCGCCATGGCCGGGGCGGTCTCCCTGGCGGGTCCGGCGGAGACCGGAAGTGCGGGGAGTGCCCGGACCGGGGCCGAGCTGGACTGGGGCGCGGACGCGTGGAGCGAGGTCCGCACCCGGGCCCAGCGGGCGGGTCGTGCGTACATCTGGCTCAATCTGATCGAACAACGGCTGCGGGCCGTGGTCGGCGCGGTGCTCCGCCCCATCTACGAGCCCGTGCACGGCCAGGACGACTGGGTGGTCGCGGCCGCCGGGCCCGCCGGGCAGGAGTGGGTGCAGCGGGCGGTCGCCGTCCGCGAGGTCAGCCGCCGCAAGGGCTACCTGCTCGACTCGGCCGACGACAACGTGCTGAGCTTCCTCACCCTCCCGCAGCTGCGCGAGCTGATGGTCCAGCACTGGCCCTGCTTCGAGCCGTACTTCGACGACCGGCGCGAGATCGAGCAGGCCCTGGACGAGCTGGAGGTCACGCGCAACGTGGTCTCCCGCAACCGGGCGCTGTCCCGGCCGGTGCTCGAACAGGCCGAACGGGCCTCGGCGCGGCTGCTCGACGTCCTCGGCGGCGGATCGGGCAGCCCCTCGGCCGACCGGCTGCCGATCGACGCCGTCGAGGACCTGGTGGGCGACCGGTACGCGGACGTCATCTCCGTCCACCCCGACCGGGTGCGGCTCCAGCGCCAGCTGCCCGCCGAGGACCTCTTCGGCGGCGCCCGCCGCCTCGACGCCATCGGGATAGGCCTGAACCTGCTGGTCCAGAACTACTCGGGGCGAAGACTGGTCCGGCTCACCGAGGCCGGGTGCCGGGTGCGGCTGCTGTTCCTCAATCCGGCGAGCAGCGCGGTCAAACGGCGCGAGCGCGAGCTGGGGCTGCGCAAGGGGGAGCTGAGCCGCTCGGTGGAGATGAACATCCTCCACGTGCGGCGCGTCCGGGCGGGCCTGCGGGACCCCTCCCGCTTCGAGATCCACGTCTTCGACGAGACCCCGCGCTTCACCGCCTACCTGGTGGAGGGCGAGGGCTCGGGCATCGCCGTCGTCCAGTCCTACCTGCGCCGGGCGCGGGGCATGGAGGCCCCGGTCCTGGTGCTGCGGGGCGGCGGCCGCGGCGCGGCGCGCGAGGTGGACCACGGCCTTTTCGCCACGTACCGGGAGGAATTCGAATCGGTGTGGGAGGACTCCCGGCCGGTGTCGTGACCCCGTTCACCCCCGGAGGCCCGGCTGTCAGTGGCCCGTGGCAGGCTGAAAGCCGTTGACCGGATGTGTACGGGGGAGGGGCACGGGGTGGAGGGGGAGCACGGCATGGGGGACTGGCACGGCGGTGTGCTGATCGGGTTCGACCTGGAGACGACCGGCACGCAGCCGGGGGCTTCGCGGATCGTGACGGCCGCGCTGATCGAAGTGCGGGGCGGGGCGGTGCGCGAGCGGCGCGGCTGGCTCGCGGACCCGGGGATACCGATCCCCGAGGAGGCCTCGGCGATCCACGGGATCAGCACCGAGCGGGCGGTCCGCGAGGGCCGGCCCGCGCGGGAGGTCGCGGACGAGGTCGCGGCGGCGCTGGTGGAGCACTGGGAGCGGGGGGCGGTGGTCGTCGCCTACAACGCGGCCTTCGACCTGACCATGCTCTCGGCCGAACTCGCCCGCTACGGACTGCCCTCGCTGGCCGAGCGCCTGGGCGGACCGGAGACCGGGCCGGTGGTGGACCCGCTGACCATCGACCGGGCGGTGGACCGCTACCGGCGCGGGAAGCGGACCCTGGAGGCGGTGTGCGGGGTGTACGGGGTCACCCTGGAGGACGCGCACGACGCGGGCGCCGACGCGCTGGCGGCGGTTCAGGTGGCCCGGGCGATAGCGGTCCGCCACCCCGAGGTGGCCGCTCTCGCCCCGGCCGAGCTGCACACCCGCCAGGGCACCTGGCACGCGCGCTGGGCCCGGGACTTCGAGGCCTACCTGCGCCGCGAGGGCACCCCGGACGCGGTGATCGACGCGGCGTGGCCGCTGCGGGGGCTGGTCCCGGCCGCGGGGTGACGGCCCGTGGGATGGGCGGGTGCGGGTGCGGGTGCGGGTGCCGTGAGGCGTGCGGCCCCGGTCCCGGTCCCGGTCTCGGTCCCGGTCCCGGTCAGAACGGGTGCCAGCGGACCTCGGGGGCTCCGTCGCGCAGCGAGGCGACCCGGCGGCGGAATTCCGCCAGCGCCTTCGGGTTGGCCGGGGCGTGCTGGGAGACCCAGGCGCAGCTCGCCGTCTCCCGGGCCCCGCGCAGCACTGCGCAGCCGTCCCACGCGCGCACGTCCCACCCGTACGCCGTCACGAAGGCGTCGTAGGACTCCTCGGGCAGGCCGTAGCGGTCGCGGGAGAGGGCCATCACCACCAGGTCGTGCTCCCGCAGGTCCAGGGCGAAGGTCTCCAGGTCGACCAGGACCGGTCCGTCCGGTCCCACGTGCACGTTGCGGGGCAGCGCGTCGCCGTGGACCGGGCCCGGCGGCAGGTGCGGTGTGAGGGCGGCGACCTGGGCCGCGTAGCCGTCGCGCCGTTCCCGCAGGAACGCCGCGTCCTCGGGGTCGATCGCGTCCCCGGCCAGCCGCAGCCAGCGCTCGACGCCGCCCAGCAGGTCCCGGGGCGCCAGGTCGAAGGGCGGCGCGGGCAGGGCGTGCACCCGGCGCAGCAGCGCGGCCAGATCGGCCGGGCCCGCCGGCCGGACCGCGTCCGGCAGCCGGTGCCACAGGGTCACCGGATGGCCGTCGACCAGCCGGGGCGCCGGTTCGGCCGCCCGTACCGCCGCGATGCCGACCCCGGCGAGCCAGGCCGCCACCTGGAGCTCCCGCTCCGCGCGGGCCACGAGCGCCGGATCGGGGCGGCCGACCTTCACCACCAGGGGGCCGTCCGCGAACACCGCGTTCTCCCCCAGGGCGAGCAGCCCGGCCCCGCGGCCGAGGCCCGCCGCCGTCAGTACGTCCCTGGCCCGTGCCTCGTCCATGCCGCCCCGCCGCCCTCTTCCGTTCCGGTCCCGCTGCGATCCGGTCCCGCGCCGTCGTGAACGGCCAAGTCTCGCATCCCGCCGCGCGCCGCCCCGACGGGCGGGAGGGCCGCCTAGGGGGCGCTGTCGGTGCGCGCCCCTATCGTTCGGGGATGACCACACGGACGTACGCCGCCTTGCTGCGCGGCATCAATGTCGGCGGGCACAAGAAGGTCCCGATGGCCGAGCTGCGCCAGGTCCTGGCCGGGCTCGGCCACACCGGGGTCCGGACCCACCTCCAGAGCGGCAACGCCGTCTTCACCACCGCGCGCGCCGACGCCGACCCGGCCGCTCTCGCCCGGGTGCTGGAGGCGGCGATCGAGGAGCACTTCGGCTTCCGCGTCCCCTGCCTCGTGGTCGACGGCGCCCACCTGCGGGCCGTGGTCGCCGCCTGCCCCTTCCCGGCCGACACGCTGGAGGGCAGGCAGCTGCACGTCACCTTCCTGTCCGGACAGCCCGACGAGGAACGCTTCGCCGCCCTCGACGCGCAGGCCTTCCTCCCCGAGGAGTTCCGCCTCGGCGACCGGGTCGTCTACCTCTACGCCCCCGAGGGCCTCGGCCGCTCCAAGCTGGGCGAGGTCCTGGCCCGCCCGGCCCTGCTCAAGGGCCTCGACGCCACCAGCCGCAACTGGAACACCGTCACCAAGCTCGTCGAACTCACCCAGGAGGAAAGCTAGGGCACGAGGGCGTCCAGCAGCGCCCGTTCCGCCGGGGACAGCGCGATCGAGGCCGCGGCCAGGTTCTCCGCCAGGTGGACGGGCGAACCGGTCCCCGGCGTCGGGCACAGCACCGGGGAGTGGTGCAGCAGCCAGGCCAGGGCGATCTGGCCCGGCCCGGCGCCGTGCGCGGCGGCCACCGCCGCCAGCGCGGCCGACCCGTCGCGGGTCAGCGCCCCGCTGCCGAGCGGGTAGTAGGGGAGGAAGGCGATCCCCTCGGCCTCGCACAGGGCGAGGACGGGCGCGGCCGAACGGTCCAGCAGGTGGAAGGCATTCTGGACGGCGGCCACCGGCTCGCTCTCCAGCGCCAGTGCCAGCTGGTCGGCGCTCACGCTGTCCAGACCGATGTGCCGGATCTTGCCCTCGGCCCGCAACTGCGCCAGCACGCCCAGCTGTTCGGACTCCGGCAGGGCCGGATCGAAGCGGTGCAGCTGGTACAGGTCGATCCGGTCCACCCGCAGCCGCCGCAGACTCGCCTCGCAGGCCGCCCGCAGCTGCTCCGGCCGGCCCGCCACGTGCCACGCGTCCGGACCGGTGCGCACCACCCCGCCCTTGGTGGCGATCACCAGGTCGCCGTCGTACGGGTACAGCGCCTCCGCGATCAGCTCCTCGGCCAGCTCGGGGCCGTAGTTGTCGGCGGTGTCGACGAGGCGGACGCCGCCCGCCACCGCCGCGCGGAGCAGCTCCCGCGCCGCCCCGCGGTCCCCGCGCGTCCCCCAGTACCCGGGGCCGACCAGGCCGCCCGTACCGAAGCCGAGGCGCCGCACCGGCAGGTCCCCGCCCAGACTGAACACCGCGTCCACCATGCCCCGACCGTAACGCAGGGCCCGCGATGTGCCAGGCTCGTCCCATGCGTTACATCATGATCGGCGCGGGCGCGATCGGCGCCACCATCGGCGGGCGGCTCGCGGAGGCGGGCGGCGAGGTCGTCCTCGTCGCGCGCGGCCCGCACGCGGACGCCCTGCGCGCGGACGGGCTGCGGCTCACCACCGCCGACGGCGCCCGCGTGCACCGGCTGCCCGTGGTCACCGGACCGCAGGAACTCGGCGAGCTGCGCCCCGACGACGTCCTCCTGCTGGCCGTCAAGACCCAGGACGCGATCGCCGCGCTCGACGCGTGGGGCGACGCGGAGGTGACCGGCGGCGGCACCGCCGCCCAGCGCCTCGCCCTGGTCTGCGCGCAGAACGGGGTGGAGAGCGAGCGCCTCGCGCTGCGCCGCTTCGACCGGGTCTACGGCCTGTGCGTCTGGCTGCCCGCCACCTTCCTGGAACCCGGCGCGGTCTCGGCCCTCGGCAGCCCGCACACGGGGATCCTGCACCTGGGCCGGGCCGCGGGCGGGGTGGACGCGCGCGCCCGGCGGATCGGCGCCGACCTGGCGGGGGCCGGGTTCGAAACGGTGGTCACCGAGGACGTGATGCGCTGGAAGTACGCGAAGCTGCTGGGCAACCTCGGCAACGCCGTCCAGGCCACCACCGGCCCGGAACCGGACCCCGCCAAGGGGGCCCTGCTGGTGCGGGCGGTCCGCGAGGCGAAGGCCGTCTTCGCCGCCGCCGGGATCGCGTACGCCTCGCCCGCCGAGGAAGCGGCGGCGCGCGACGGCAAGGCGGCCCAGCCGCCCGGAGTGCGCGGCGGCTCGTCCTGGCAGAGCCTGCGCCGCGGCACGGGCAGCATCGAGGCGGACTACCTCAACGGGGAGATCTCCCTGCTGGGCCGGCTGCACGGGATCGCGACCCCCGTCAACGACGTCCTGCGGCGCGCGGCCAACATCTTCGCCCGCGAGGGCCTGCCCCCGGGCTCCATGACCATCGGGGACCTCACCGCCCTCGCCGACGAAGCGCAGGCCCGCGCGTGAGCCGGTACGTCCTGTTCGACGTAGACGGCACCCTGACGACTGCCTCGACAACCAGCGCCGGGTGTCGGCCACTTGGGCGCGCCGGTACGGGCCGGACCCGGCCGGGGCGTACCGAGTCGCGCTGCGCACCCGCCCGAAGCGGCCCCGCACCCGGTGCGCGCAGTTCGAGGTGACGAGCGTCCAGGCGCCGCGGCGGTGACCGAGGGCAAGCCCTCGCCGGCGCCCTGCCCGCGGGCCGCCGAACTGCTCGGCGCGGACCCGCGGGACTGCCTGGTGATCGAGGACGCGCCGCCGGGGGTGCGCGCGGGCCTGGCCGCCGGGACGACCGTGTGGGGGGTCAACACCGCGGACGCGGCGGACGGCGCGCACCGGCACTTCAGCACGCTCGCCGGGGCGGCCCCGGAGATCCTCGCCTTCGCGCGCGGCGCGGCTCAGGCGGTCAGCGCGGGCACGCGGGCGGGGCTCAGCGCCGCCGCGTCGTAGCGGCGCAGCAGCAGCCGGGCCACCTCGGGGGCGGCGCCGAGCACCTCGGCCACCAGGTCGGCCCCGGCCGCCGCGGCGCCCGCCGCGATCCGGTCCGGCAGCCGCCCGGGGGCCAGGACGTACGGCGCCACCACCACCCGGTGGACGCCCTCGGCGCGCAGCGCCCGTACGGCGTCCTCCGTACGGGGCAGTGCCGCGGAGGCGAACGCGGGCCGCACGGCGCACCAGCCGGTGTGCCGCCACTCCCGCGCGATGTCAGCGATCACCGCGATCGCCTCCGGGTCGGAGGAACCGGCGGACGCGAGCACCACGCCGGTGGTCGAACGGTCGGCCGGACGCAGTCCGGCCTCCGCGAGCCGGCGCTCCAGGGCGCCGGTCAGCAGGGGCGAGGGGCCGAGCACGTCGGCCACCCGCACGGACAGCCCGGGCAGCGCGGCCCGGGAGCGCTCCAGCGCCGCCGGGACGTCCGCCTTCGCGTGGAAGGCGCGGGTCAGCAGGAGGGGCAGGGCGACGACGTCCCGCACCCCGTCCGCGTACAGGGCCGCCAGGACCTGCGGCACGGCCGGGGCGTTGAAGTCGAGGAACGCCGTCTCCACCCGCAGCCCGGGCCGCAGCGCCCGCACCCGCCCGGTGAGGGCGTGCACGGTCGCCGCGTGCCGCGGGTCGCGGCTGCCGTGGGCGATGACCAGCAGAACGGGACTCATGGCGGTGTCAGCTCTTGACCAGCAGACCGCGGGTGCGCAGCACCCGGCGCTCCAGCGGACTGAAGATGAGCAGGTCGATGGCGATGCCCACGAGCAGGATCAGGATGATCGCGAGGAACACCCCGGGCATGTCGATGTTGTTGCGGCCGTTCTCCAGCAACTGCCCCAGGCCCAGGCCCAGATCGGGCGACGAGGCGATGATCTCGGCGGCCATCAGCGAGCGCCAGGAGAAGGCCCAGCCCTGCTTGAGGCCGGCGAGGTAGCCGGGCAGCGCCGCCGGCATGACCACGTGCCAGGTGCCCCTGACGCCGGTGGCGCCCAGCGTGCGCCCGGCCCGCAGGAACAGCGGCGGGATCTGGTCGTGGCCCGCGACGAGGCCGTTGGCGATCGAGGGGACCGCGCCGAGCAGGATGACCGCGTACATCATGGAGTCGTTCAGGCCGAGCCAGATGACGGCCGGCGGCACCCACGCCACCGACGGCAGGGACTGCAGGCCCTGGAGGATCGGGCCGATCGCGGCGCGGACGAACTTCACCCGGGCGACCAGCAGGCCGAGCGGGGTGCCGATGGCCAGAGCCAGCAGGAAGCCGAGCAGACCGCGCGACACGCTGGTCCAGACGACCTCCAGCAGGGTGCCCTTGAGCCACATCGCGGACAGGCCGTCCCACACCGCGGACGGCGCGGGCAGCTTGGTCTGGTCGGCGACGTGTGCGGAGACCAGCACCTGCCACACGGCGAGGACCAGGCCGACGGCGATGACCGGCGGCAGGACCTTCTTGACGAGGACCTCGCGCAGCGGCGTGCGGTGGGTCTGGACCGCGTCGAGCGCGTCCAGTCCGGCCTCCAGGCCGGCCAGGTCGTCGCTCGGGGCCTTCGCCGCGGCCGCCTCGGTGATCTCAGTGCTGGCCATGGCGGCGGATCTCCCCACGCAGGTGTTCAGTGATCTCGACGGACAGCTCCGCGACGTCCGGGTCCTCGATGCGGCGCGGCTGCGGGATGCCGACGGTCCACTCCTTGGCGACCCGGCCGGGCCGCGAGGAGAGCAGGACCACGCGCTGCGCGAGCCGGACGGCCTCGCGGACGTTGTGCGTCACGAAGAGGACGGAGAGGTTCGTCTCGGCCCAGATGCGGGTCAGTTCGCCGTGCAGCACGTCGCGGGTGATGGCGTCCAGTGCCGCGAACGGCTCGTCCATCAGCAGCAGCCTGCTGTCCTGGGCCAGCGCCCGGGCGAGCGCCACGCGCTGGCGCATGCCGCCCGACAGCTCGTGGACGCGCTTGCCGTAGGCGCCGCCGAGGCGGACCAGCTCCAGCAGCCGCTCGGCCTCCGGACGGCGCTCGGCCTTGGCCACCCCGCGCAGCCGCAGGGCGAGTTCGATGTTCTTGCCCGCGGTCAGCCACGGGAAGAGGGCGTGCTCCTGGAACATCAGGGCGGGCCGGCCGCCGGGGGTCTCGATGGACCCCGCGGACGGCGCGTCCAGCCCCGCGACCAGGTTGAGCAGGGTGGACTTGCCGCACCCCGAGGCCCCCAGGATGGTGACGAATTCGCCGGGCGCGACATCGAGGCTGATGTCGTCCAGGACGAGCTGCGAACCGGCCGGGCCGGAGAAGGACTTGGAGACGTGCTCGATCCGCGCGGCGTGCGTCGCGGACGCCGTCGCCGCCGTGTCCTCGGCAGCCTTGGCGAGTGTGGTGGCCATGGTCGTCACCTCCTGGGGATCAACTGCGCTGACGGATTACTTGGCGCCGAGACCGGCGTCGGAGACCGCGGGCTTGCCGGCCGCCTTGAGCACCTTGTTCAGGAGCGACAGGTCGTAGATGCCGTTCAGGTCGGGCTGCTCGATGAGCTTGGCCTTGACCGCCCAGTCGGACTCCGTCTTCAGCGTGGCCGCCAGCGGGTCGTCGGTGACCAGGATGCTCGGCCACGCCGGGTCGATGACCTTGGCGTCGAGCTCCTTGCCGCTGAGGGTCTTCAGCGCCGCGTTCGCGGACGCCTTCGCCTTGTCCGGGTTGGCGTTGATCCACTCGTTCGTCTTGACGGTGCCGCGCAGCACGGCCTCGACGACGTCCGCGTGCTCCTTGAGGAACTTCTGCGACACGATGACGTTCGTGATCACGAACTTCTTGTCGGGCCACAGGGAGGTCTCGTCGAGGAGCACGGAGCCACCGTCGGAGACGAGCTTGGAGGCCGTCGGCTCCGGCACCCAGGCGCCGTCGATCGAACCCTGCTTGAAGGCGTCGGGGGTGACCTTGTTGTCCGTACGGACGACGGAGACGTCGCCCTTGCCGGACTCCGGGTCGACCTTCCAGCCCTTCTCCGAGATCCAGTTGAGGAACGCGACGTCCTGCGTGTTCCCCTTCTGCGGGGTGGCGATCTTCTTGCCCTTGAGGTCGTCCAGGGTCTTGATCTTGTCCGGGTTCACGACCAGCTTCACGCCGCCGGAGGCCGAGCCGGAGATGATCCGCAGGTTGGAACCCTTGGACTTCACGTAGCCGTTGATGGACGGCGAGGGGCCGATGAACCCGATGTCGAGGGAGCCGCCGTTGAGGGCTTCGATCTCGGAGGGGCCCGCGTTGAAGGTCTGCGGCTTGATCGCGGTGCCGCCGAGCTCCTTGGCGATCAGGCCCTCCTGGATGCCGACGAGCGCGGTGGCGTGCGTCAGGTTGGGGAAGTAGCCGATGCGGACCTCGGAGGCCGACAGCTTCTCGGCTCCGGCGGGGGCGGCCTTCGCCTGGTCGGCGGCGGGCTCGTCCTTCGCGGCCTCGGAGCCGTAGCCGCAGGAGGCGAGCGCCCCGATCAGCAGGGGCAGTGCGGCGGCGGCGACGGCGCCGCGGCGCAGGCCGTCACGGGAGGGCGCGGTGCGGGTGGTGCGGATGGCAGGCACGGGAGGTGTTCCTCTCGTAGCGTCGTGATCTCACGACGCACGTCTTCGTCTACGGAGCGGGGGCGGGTACGGCTCGTGGAGCGCGTGGGGGGTGTGGGCGCGCAAGCGGTGCGCGTACGTCATCGCGCACATCGCGCCACCCCTCCCTGCCCGCTGCCGAGGACGCCGCTG
This sequence comes from Streptomyces sp. NPDC006529, assembly GCF_040611795.1. Taxonomy (NCBI): domain Bacteria; kingdom Bacillati; phylum Actinomycetota; class Actinomycetes; order Kitasatosporales; family Streptomycetaceae; genus Streptomyces; species Streptomyces sp. NPDC006529. The sequence goes on from NZ_JBEXPB010000005.1 coordinate 155,407, forward strand.
CCCACGCGGCCGCCCTCTTTCGCGAAGGTCGAGTACATGTCGGTGGTCATGCTCAGAAGTCCCACCCTTCGTCATCCTGGGGGGCCTGGTCGGCGGGCTCGGCCCGGGCGGCAAAGGCCGCCCCCGCCATGCCCGCCGCCAGGGTGGTCCCGTCGGCCGGGTCGATCAGCAGGAAGGACCCGGTACGGCGCGAGGCGGCGTAGGCGTCGAGCGCGAGCGGCTCGGCGGTCCGCACGACCACGCGGCCGATGTCGTTGGCCACCAGCTGCCCGGGCTCCGGGTGCTGGGAGAGGTCGTCCAGGGTCAGCCGCGAGGGGATCTCCTTGACGATCGCCTTGACCGTGCGCGTGGTGTGCTTGAGCAGCACCCGGGCGCCCACGGCCAGCGGCTGGTCGGCCACGTGGCAGACCGTCGCCTCGACGTCCTGCGTGGTGGCCGGGGCGCTCGCGGACGGCGCGATCAGGTCGCCGCGCGAGATGTCGATGTCGTCGCTCAGCCGCAGCGTCACCGACTGCGGGGCCCAGGCGATGTCGACGCTCTCGCCGAGCGCGTCGATCCCCTCGATGGTGCTCGTGCGCCCCGACGGCAGGACGGTGACGGCCTCGCCGACGCGCAGCACGCCGGAGGCGATCTGGCCCGCGTAGCCGCGGTAGTCGGGGTGCTCGGCGCTCTGCGGGCGGATCACGTACTGCACCGGGAAGCGGGCCGGGCAGGCGGTGAGGTCGTGGCTGACCGGGACGGTCTCCAGGTGCTCCAGCACCGTCGGGCCGCCGTACCAGTCCATGTTCGCGGAGGGCTCCACGACGTTGTCCCCGGCCAGCGCGGAGATCGGGATCGCGGTGATCTCCGGGACGCCGAGGCCGGAGGCGTAGGCGGTGAACTCCTCGGCGATCGCCGCGAAGACCTTCTCCGCGTAGCCCACCAGGTCCATCTTGTTGACGGCCAGGACCACGTGCGGCACCCGCAGCAGCGCGGCGACCGCCGCGTGCCGGCGGGTCTGCTCGATCACGCCGTTGCGGGCGTCGACCAGCACCACGGCCAGGTCGGCCGTGGAGGCGCCGGTGACCATGTTCCGGGTGTACTGCACGTGCCCCGGGGTGTCGGCGAGGATGAACCGGCGGCGCGCGGTGGCGAAGTACCGGTAGGCGACGTCGATGGTGATGCCCTGCTCGCGCTCGGCCCGCAGGCCGTCGGTGAGCAGCGCCAGGTCGGGGGTGTCCTGGCCGCGCCGCGCGGACGCCGCCTCGACGGCTTCCAGCTGGTCGGTCAGGATCGACTTGGAGTCGTGCAGGAGGCGCCCGACCAGGGTGGACTTGCCGTCGTCGACGGATCCGGCGGTCGCGAAGCGCAGCAGGGTCGTCGCGGACGGATCGCCCAGGTCGGCGAACTGCTCGGTGGTGGCGGTCATGTCTAGAAGTACCCTTCGCGCTTGCGGTCTTCCATCGCGGCCTCGGACATCTTGTCGTCGGCGCGGGTGGCGCCCCGCTCGGTGAGCCGGGAGGCGGCGATCTCGGCGATCACGGCGTCCAGCGTGGTGGCGTCGGAGTCGACGGCGCCGGTGCAGGACATGTCACCGACGGTGCGGTAGCGGACCAGGCGCGTCTCCGTCGCCTCGCCCTCCTTCGCGCCGCCCCAGTCGCCGGCGGTCAGCCACATGCCGTGCCGCTGGAAGACCTCCCGCTCGTGGGCGAAGTAGATCTGCGGCAGCTCGATGCCCTCGCGGGCGATGTACTGCCACACGTCCAGCTCGGTCCAGTTGGAGAGCGGGAAGACGCGCACGTGCTCGCCCGCCGCGTGCCGGCCGTTGTACAGGTTCCACAGCTCGGGGCGCTGACGGCGCGGGTCCCACTGGGAGAACTCGTCCCGCAGCGAGAACACCCGCTCCTTGGCACGCGCCTTCTCCTCGTCGCGCCGGCCGCCGCCGAACACCGCGTCGAAGCGCAGCCGCTGGATCGCCTCGGTGAGCGGGAGGGTCTGGAGCGGGTTGCGGGTGCCGTCGGGGCGCTCGCGCAGCTTCCCGGCGTCGATGTACTCCTGTACGGACGCCACGTGCAGGCGCAGCCCGTGCTCGGCCACCGTGCGGTCGCGGTACTCCAGCACCTCGGGGAAGTTGTGGCCCGTGTCGACGTGCAGCAGCGTGAAGGGGACCGGCGCGGGCGCGAACGCCTTGAGCGCCAGGTGCAGCATGACGATGGAGTCCTTGCCGCCGGAGAACAGGATCACCGGCTTCTCGAACTCGCCCGCCACCTCGCGGAAGATGTGCACGGCCTCGGACTCGAGGGCGTCCAGGTGGGACAGCGCGTAGGGCGCGTCCGCCTCGGCGTGGACGTGGGCGACCGTGGTGGTCATGCCAGACCCCTCTCGTTGAGCAGCGCGAACAGTGCCGCCGCGGACTCCTGCACCGACTGGGTGTGCGACTCGATCCGCAGGTCCGGTGAGTCCGGGGCCTCGTACGGGTCGTCCACCCCGGTCAGACCGGAGATCTCGCCCGCCGCCTGCTTGGCGTACAGGCCCTTCACGTCGCGCTCCGAGCAGACCTCGACCGGGGTGGCCACGTGGACCTCCAGGTACGTCGTCCCCTCGGCGGCGTGCCGCTTCCGCACCGCCTCCCGGCTGTCCGCGAACGGCGCGATGACCGGGACCAGCGCCTTCACGCCGTTGCGCGCGAGCAGTTCGGCGACGAAGCCGATCCGCTGCACGTTGGTGTGCCGGTCCTCGCGGGTGAAGCCCAGCCCGGCGGAGAGGAACTCGCGGATCTCGTCCCCGTCGAGCACCTCCACCCGGTGGCCCTCGCCGCGCAGCCGCTCGGCCAGCGCGCGGGCGATGGTGGTCTTGCCCGCGCTCGGCAGCCCGGTCAGCCACACGGTGGCGCCCTGGTCGCTCACGCTCATCTGCTCGTTCTCCGTCGGTTCCGTACGGTTCGCGGACTCGGTCATCAGCCGTGCAGTCCGCATTCGGTCTTGCCGCGCCCGGCCCAGCGGCCGGCCCGCGCGTCCTCGCCCGCCGCCACGCGGCGGGTGCAGGGGGCGCAGCCGACGGAGGCGTAGCCGTCCGTCAGCAGCGGGTTGGTCAGTACGCCGTGCTCGGCGACGTAGGCGTCCACGTCGTCCTGGGTCCAGCGGGCGATGGGGGAGACCTTGACCTTGCGCCGCTTCTCGTCCCAGCCGACGACGGGCGTGTGCGCCCGGGTCGGGGACTCGTCGCGGCGCAGCCCGGTCGCCCACGCGTCGTACGCCGTCAGGCCCTCTTCCAGCGGCTTGACCTTGCGCAGCGCGCAGCACAGGTCCGGGTCCCGGTCGTGCAGCCTCGGACCGTACTCGGCGTCCTGCTCGGCGACGCTCTGGCGCGGCGTCAGCGTGATGACCCTGACGTCCATCACGGCCTCGACCGCGTCCCGGGTGCCGATGGTCTCCTCGAAGTGGTAGCCCGTGTCGAGGAAGACCACGTCCACGCCGGGGCGGGCCCGGGAGGCGAGGTGGGCGACCACCGCGTCCTCCATCGAGGAGGTCACGGCGAACCGCGGACCGAAGGTGTCGGCCGCCCAGCGCAGGATGTCCAGCGCAGAGGCGTCCTCCAGGTCACGGCCGGCCCGCTCGGCCAGCTCGCGCAGTTCGGCGGTGCGTGCGTCCTGAACCGTCGTCATATCTCTTCCCCTCCACCACTACCGGTGCGAAGTCCGCGGGACAGCAGCCCGAGGTACTTCAACTGGAAGGCCCGGTTGCAGGACCGGCATTCCCAGGCGCCGTGGCCCTGCTCGTTCGGGAACAGGTCCTCGTCGCCGCAGTACGGGCAGTGGAACGGGGCGGCGCGCTCGCTCATGCCAGGCTCTTCTCGTCTGCGCGCGCGACCCAGGCCGCGAAGCGCTCGCCGCCCTCGCGCTGCTCCTCGAAGCGCGTGACGACCCGCTCGACGTAGTCGGGCAGACCGGTCGCGGTGACCTTGAGGCCGCGGACCTTGCGGCCGAAACCGGCCTCCAGGCCCAGCGCGCCGCCGAGGTGCACCTGGTAGCCCTCGACCTGGTTGCCGTCGTCGTCCAGGACCAGCTGGCCCTTGAGACCGATGTCCGCCACCTGGATACGGGCGCAGGCGTTGGGGCAGCCGTTGATGTTGATGGTGAGCGGCTCGGCGAAGTCCGGCAGACGGCGCTCCAGTTCGTCGATCAGCGAGGCGCCGCGCGCCTTCGTCTCGACGATGGCCAGCTTGCAGAACTCGATGCCGGTGCAGGCCATCGTGCCGCGGCGGAACGGGGACGGCTTGACCCGGAGGTCCAGCGCCTCCAGCGCGGCGACGAGGGAGTCCACCTGGTCCGCCTCGATGTCCAGCACGACCATCTTCTGCTCGGCGGTGGTGCGCAGCCGGCCCGAGCCGTGGCGCTCGGCCACGTCCGCGATCTTCGTCAGGGTGGCGCCGTCCACGCGGCCGACCCGGGGGGCGAAGCCGACGTAGAACCGGCCGTCCTGCTGCTGGTGCACGCCGACGTGGTCGCGCCACTGGCCGGTGGGCTGCTCGGGGGCGGGGCCGTCGGTCAGCTTGCGCTGCAGGTACTCGTCCTCCAGCACCTGGCGGAACTTGGCCGGGCCCCAGTCGGCGACGAGGAACTTCAGCCGGGCGCGGGTGCGCAGGCGGCGGTAGCCGTAGTCGCGGAAGATCGAGATGACGCCCTCGTAGACGTCCGGGACCTCGTCCAGCGAGACCCAGGTGCCCAGGCGCACACCGAGCTTGGGGTTGGTGGAGAGGCCGCCGCCGACCCAGACGTCGAAGCCGGGGCCGTGCTCGGGGTGGTTCACGCCGACGAAGGCGACGTCGTTGATCTCGTGCGCCACGTCGAGCAGCGGCGAGCCGGAGACGGCCGACTTGAACTTGCGGGGCAGGTTGGAGAAGTCCTTGTTGCCCACGATCCGGCGGTAGATCTCCTCGATGGCGGGGGTGCCGTCGATGATCTCGTCCTTGGCGATGCCGGCGACCGGCGAGCCGAGGATGACGCGGGGGCAGTCACCGCAGGCCTCGGTGGTCGACAGGCCGACCGCCTCCAGGCGGCGCCAGATCTCGGGGACGTCCTCGATGCGGATCCAGTGGTACTGCACGTTCTGCCGGTCGGTGAGGTCGGCGGTGCCGCGGGCGAACTCCTGCGAGACCTCGCCGATCACGCGCAGCTGCTCGGTCGTCAGGCGGCCGCCGTCGATGCGGACGCGGAGCATGAAGTACTCGTCGTCCAGCTCCTCCGGCTCCAGGATCGCGGTCTTGCCGCCGTCGATCCCGGGCTTGCGCTGGGTGTAGAGGCCCCACCAGCGCATCCGGCCGCGCAGGTCGTTGGGGTCGATCGAGTCGAAGCCGCGCTTGGAGTAGATCGTCTCGATGCGTGTCCGCACGTTGAGACCGTCGTCGTCCTTCTTGAACTGCTCGTTGCCGTTGAGGGGCGTGTGGTGGCCGACGGCCCACTGGCCCTCGCCGCGGTGGCGGCCGGGCTTGCGGCGCGCGGCTGCGGGGGCGGCTGCGGGCGTTTCGGGGGTGGCGGCCATGGCGGTACGTCCTTCTGTGGCGGCTCGAAGCAGGGGCGGGCGGAGCGGCGTTGCCCCACGGCTTCGACCTGCGGTGATGCGCGTCGGTGCGCGGACAGGTGCGGCGGATCGCGCCCCCCTTCGCCGGTGGGCGGGGGCGGTTCTCGGCCTGCGGGGGCTTGCGGAATCGGCGCGTCCGCGGAGGCGGCGGCGACGAGGTGCGGCGGGGCTGGTTCCGTCAGCTCGCCGGACAGATGGCGCTGGACATGCGGCCGAGGTCGACGTGCCGCCGACTCACCAAGGCAATTCCAGCTCCATTCATGGCGGAAGCGTGGCATGGGCCTGTTGGAGGAGTCCACTACTGTCCAGCATCCGGACGAATGCGTCCCGCATCCCGAGACGTGTGTCCCGGGTCACGTCCCGGGGCCGAGCCGGGCCGCGCCCGTCGGACACCGCCCCGGGCCCCGGCGGCGCGAAGGGCCTGGGAGCGGAGCGGCTCCGCAGTCCGAGCGTCCGCGCCGCCGGGTCCGCGGTCGTGCCTCCGGCGGCGCCTCAAACGCCGGCGAGGCTGGATTGCCGCCCATGGCGGTCCGGTCACGGCACGGGGGTGGCTGGCCGGGCCGAGCCCCGTGGAGCCTCCGGCGGCGCCTCAAACGCCGACGAGGCTGGGGAGGGTGCGCTGCAACCGGGGGCTGCTCAGGCCGATCACCGGGGCCGGCCACCCCCAGCCCCGCCGGCGTTTGAGGCGCCCCCGGAGGGCAGTTCGGGCGGGCGTCCGCGGAGGTCCCCGGCTCCCCAGCCTCGTCGGTGGGGAGCCCCCGGCCACGCCAGCCTCGCCGGCGTTTGAGGCGCCCCCGGAGGGGAGGCCGGGCCGCGGCCGGGGTGTCGACCGGCGCTCCCCCGTCAGGGGATGCGGGGCCCCGGGGCCAGGGGGAACGGGCGCACCCCGCCAGGGGTCAGGCACCCCCGCCAGGGGTCAGGCGCCCGGCCAGGGGCCCGGGGTCGGAGTGGCGGGCTTGGGTTCGGTTTCCGTGCGGAAGAGGCGGAACCCCCGCCGCAGGTAGTTGTCCATGGCCGTCGGCCCGTCCTGGCTGCACGTGTGCAGCCACACCCGCTTCGTCGGCTCACGCTCCGGCCAGCGGACCGCCAGGTCCCACGCCCGGGCCACCCCCACCGACAGCAGGTGCCCGCCGATCCGCCGCCCCCGGAAGTCCGGCAGCAGGCCGAAGTACACGATCTCCACCACACCGTCGTCCTGCGGGTCGAACTCCACGTACCCCGCCGGCGTCCCCCGGTCGTAGGCCACCCAGGTCTCCACCCCCGGACGCCCCAGCTGCTCCACCCACTGCGCCCGGGTCAGCGACAGCCGGTCCGTCCAGTGGATGTCACCGCCCACCGACGCGTACAGGAAGCGGCTGAACTCGGGCGAGGGGACCTCCGCACGCGAGATCGTGATCTCGAAACCTGGAACGGCCGCCGGAACGAGGTCGTCCGGCGAGGTCATCTCCAGGGACCAGGTGGTGAGGGTGAGGGTGCTCATGCAGGTCAGGGAATCACATCCCCGGCCCGCCGCGCCCTGGCCACCGCCGGGGCGCTGGAATGCGGCAGGAGGTCGGCGGGCCGCTCCGGCCGGACCACCTCCACCTCCACGTCCTCCGCGAACCGGTACGGCCGGTGCGTCAGCACCCCGGCCAGGTGGCGCCGTACCCGCGACATCTCGGCCCGCACCGTCACCGTCCGCGTCGCGTCCCCGAACAGCTCCAGCGCCAGCTCCGCCGCCGACCGCCCCCGCGGGCTGTCCGCCAGCAGGAACAGCAGCTCCGCGTGGCGCGGGCTCAGCTCCTGGGTCCAGCTGCCCGCCGCCCCGTAGACCGTCGCCGACCAGGCCCGCGGCCGGCTCAGGTCCAGTACGACCCGGCCCGCCGCCGCGCCCGTACGGGCCTCCGCGACCCGCAGCAGCCAGCCGCCCGGCAGCGGCTCCACCACGCAGTCGCCCAGCTGCGGAACCCACTGCCGGCCCGGTCCGAAGGACTTCGCCAGCGACACCCGCTCCACCGGCGCCAGCCCGGTGACCGCGGCCATCCAGCCGTGCGGATCCACCGCCAGCGCCCGCCCCGGCAGCCGCGCCAGCAGCGGAGCCGCCACCGCCCGCAGCCCCTCCAGGGACTCCAGGTGGCGGATCCGCAGCTCCCGCTCCGCCAGCCGCGCCACCGAGGCCACCCAGGTCAAGGTGGCCGGGTGCATGGTGGCCAGCGGCCCGCTGACGTCGATCACGCCCAGCAGCTGCCCGTCGCGCGGATCGTGAACGGGCGCGCCCGCGCACGTCCAGTCGTGGTGACTGGAGACGAAGTGCTCCGCCGAGAACACCTGGACGGGCCGCCGCGTGACCAGGGCGGTGCCGACCCCGTTGGTGCCGACCACCGCCTCGTCCCAGTGCGCGCCCACCCCGAAGCCCAGCCGGTCCGCCCGGCGCAGTATCGAGGCGGCGCCCTCCCGCCACAGCAGCCGCCCGTCCGCGTCGGCGATCACCATGATGTGCAGCGCTTCGTCCAGGGCGGGCAGCAGCCCCTCGCGCAGCACCGGAAGCAGCGTCCGCAGCGGCGACACCTGCCGCCGCTCCTCCGTCTCGGCGGCCGACAGCATCCGCGAGCGGGCGTCCCGGTCGGGGTGCACCCCGACCTCCATCATCCGCCGCCACGAGGCGGCGATCTCGGGGCGCGGCGCGGCGGGCGGCCGGTCCCCGGCGAGCGCCGCCGCCCGGACGCCCCTGAGCAGCCGGGCCGCGGCGCGCGCGTCCATGGCCGCGAGCCGCGCCACGTCGACCGCGCCCCCCGCGGTACCCGAGCCGCCTGCAGTGGTTGCCACAGGATCCTCCTGAATGAAGCCGGGCCGTGCGTTGTGGACTGCCGCGCGGGCCGGCGCGACGCCGTACGGATCACACCGCCGCCCGCGCCACTGGCCCCACAGCGGACCCACAGGTTGCAACGGTACGCAACCCTCGCCAAGTGCCGGTCGCCCGACCGAAACTGTGCGTCACGCCGACAGGCGGCGTGAAGGCTCCTCCTCGGGGCTGCCCGGAGCAGGCGTGGTGCCGAGTCGGCGCGGCGCCGCCCTGCTGCGGAGACGGGCCGGATCCGGCTCGGAGTGGTTTGGGGACCGCTCCTAGCCCGTGATCCGCGCCCGTTCGACCACCGCGCCCAGGTCGAGGCTGTGCGGCAGCGTCCCGAAAGCGGCCCCCCAGTCCCCGCCCAGGCGCGAGGCGCAGAAGGCGTCGGCGACCGCGGGCGGCGCCCAGCGCACCAGCAGGGAGCCCTGCAGGACCAGCGCCATCCGCTCCACCACGCGCCGGGCCCGCGCCTCGATCCCCTCCAGGTCGGCCAGCTCGGTCAGCAGGTCCTTGACCGCCGCGTCGAGGCGGTGGTCCGCGCCCCGGGCGAGGCCGACCTCCTGGAGGAACGCGTTCAGCGCCTGCGGTTCGCGCTGGAGCGCCCGCAGCACGTCCAGCGCCTGCACGTTGCCCGAGCCCTCCCAGATCGAGTTCAGCGGGGACTCGCGCAGCAGCCGCGGCAGCCCGGACTCCTCGACGTACCCGTTGCCGCCCAGGCACTCCAGCGCCTCCGCGACGGCCGGGGTGCAGCGCTTGGTCACCCAGTACTTCGCGGTGGGGACGGCGATCCGCAGGAAGGCGCGCTCCTGCTCGGTGCCCGCGTCGTACGCCGCCGCCAGCCGCAGCGTCAGCACGGTCGCCGCCTCCGACTCCACGGCCAGGTCCGCCAGCACGTTGCGCATCAGCGGCTGGTCGAAGAGCTTCGCTCCGAAAGCGGAGCGGTGCTCCGCGTGGTGCACGGCCTGCGTCAGCGCCTGCCGGATCAGCGAGGCCGACCCGATCACGCAGTCCAGCCGGGTAGCGGCGACCATCTCGATGATGGTGCGCACCCCCCGGCCCTCCTCGCCCACCCGTCGGGCCCAGGTCCCGTCGAACTCGACCTCGCTCGACGCGTTCGACCGGTTGCCGAGCTTGTCCTTCAGCCGCTGGATCGCGAACACGTTCCGCGTCCCGTCCGCCAGCACCCGCGGCACCAGGAAGCAGGTCAGCCCGCCCGGCGCCTGCGCCAGGACGAGGAAGCCGTCGCACATCGGGGCCGAGCAGAACCACTTGTGCCCGGTCAGCAGGTACTCGCCGGACGCGTCCAGCGCCACCGCCCGCGTCGTGTTGGCGCGCACGTCGCTGCCGCCCTGCTTCTCGGTCATCCCCATGCCGAAGAGGACGCCCGGCTTCTGCGCGGCCGGCCGCAGGCCCGGGTCGTAGACGTGCGAGGTGAGCCGCGGCTCCCACTCGGCGGCCAGCTCCGGATCCGCGCGCAGCGCGGGCACCGCCGCGTGCGTCATGGAAACCGGGCAGCCGTGCCCGGACTCGGCCTGCGACCAGACGAAGAACCCGGCGGCGCGTCGCAGGTGCCCCGCCTCCCGCCCCCAGGCGTCGGTCAGCCCGGCGCTCACCGCGCGGTCGAGCAGCCGGTGCCAGGAAGGGTGAAAGTCCACTTCGTCGATCCGGTTCCCATACCGGTCGTGTGTGCGGAGCTTCGGTGGGTTCTCGTTCGCCTGGGCACCCCATTCCTGGGCCTGCGCGGAGCCCGCGGCGAGCCCGAGCGCGGTGAGTTCTTCCCTTGCCTCCCTGCGGAGTTCGGGGGCGAGGTGCCGCTCCACGCCCTCCGTGAGGGCGCGGTCGCCCCCGTAGACGTCGTGCCCGACCAGGGGTGGTGCCTGGTTGCTGACTGTGTGGGTGGTGGCTGCCATGCCGATACGGTAAGGAGGTGCAGCCAGCAAATGAAACACCCGAGCGGCCTCCGGGGCGGCTCCACCGGGCCAGGGCCCTCTACCGCAACGTCTCCAAGCGCAAGATGGCCTGGCTGCTGCTCAAGGACACGGTCAATTCGTGCATCGAGTACCGGATCCTGGGACTCGCGGCCGAAGCGGCGTTCTTCACGCTGCTCTCGCTGCCGCCGCTGTTCCTGGGCCTGCTCGGGCTGGTCGGCTACGTGGACGGCTGGAGCGGCACCACCTCGGTCCAGAGCATCGAGGAGAACATCCTGCGGGCGGTCGGCACCGTGCTCTCCGACCGGGGCGTCAACGACATCGCGCGGCCCATGCTGGACGACGTGACCCGCCAGGCCCGCCCCGACCTGATCTCGCTCGGCTTCGCCTTCGCCTTGTGGTCGGGCTCGCGCGCCGTCAACGTCTTCGTCGACACCATCACCGTCATGTACGGGCTCGACGGCCAGCGCGGCATCGTCAAGACCCGGCTGCTGGCCTTCGTGCTGTATGTCGTCGCACTCCTGGTCGGCTCGATCGTGCTGCCGCTGCTCGTGGCGGGCCCGGACGCCGTGGTGCGGTGGGTGCCCTGGGGGACGGAGGTGGTGGCGGTGCTGTACTGGCCGACCGTCACCCTGCTGTCGATCGTCTTCCTGACCACGCTCTACCACGTGTCCGTACCGGTGCGCTCGCCGTGGATCGAGGACGTGCCGGGGGCGCTGGTCGCCCTGGCCATGTGGGTGCTCGGGTCCTTCCTCCTGCGGATCTACCTCACGAACACGGTCGAGGGACCGACGATCTACGGCTCCCTGGCCGCGCCCGTCGCCATCCTGCTCTGGATCGGCATCTCGGCCTTCGCCGTCCTCGTGGGGGCCGCCGTCAACGCGGCGATCGACCGCGTCTGGCCGTCCGTGGCGACGGCGGCGGCCCGCGAGGCCAACGAGCGGGTGCGGGAGGCCGAGGCCGCCCAGCTGATCGCCCGCGCGGCCGCCTGGCGGGCCCTGGCCGAGGGCGAGTCGGAGGACGACGAGGACGCGGGCATGCCGTCCGAGTTCCCCGAACGCTGGTCCAAGTTCCTGCCGCCGGAGGACTACTCCTCCCGGCTGCGCAAGCACTAGCCGCGCGGGCACTTGCAAGTCTCCCCCCGCGCCCGGGGCATTGAAATAAAAAGGGTTGGCGCGGGGGCGCGGGCGCGCGCTACCGTGAAGCCGTTCACGCCGAGTGGACCGGAGCCGCTGCGTGCGGATCCGCACGTCACAGGAGGTGAGTCCATTGATGACTGTCGTCGAGCAGGGCACTGCCCGCACTCAGGAGTTCATCAATCTCATTCCTGTGGTCTCCGGCTGACCTTCACCGCACTTCCGCGCGCAGCGCGCGCGTCCTGCCGGGGCCACCCTGTGAAGGGTTTCCCTTGTCTTCCTCTGCCTTCCCGCAGATCGCTTCCCTCTCCCACGCCCTCGGCGCCTACGGCTGGGACGACGCCTGGGCCGCCGAGTTCGCACCGTACGCCGAGCAGGGCCTCGTGCCCGGCCGCGTCGTCCGGGTCGACCGCGGCCAGTGCGACGTCATGACCGCGGACGGGATCGTCCGCGCCGACACCGCCTTCGTCACCCCGCACGACCCGTTGCGGGTCATCTGTACCGGTGACTGGGCCGCCGTCGAGGCGGCCGGCAACCCCCGGTACGTCAAGGCGTACCTGCCGCGCCGGACCGCGTTCGTACGGTCCACCTCCTCGCAGCGCTCCGAGGGGCAGATCCTCGCGGCCAACGTCGACCACGCGATCATCGCGGTGTCGCTCGCCGTCGAGCTGGACCTCGGCCGCATCGAGCGCTTCCTCGCCCTCGCGTGGGAGTCCGGCGCGCAGCCGCTGGTCGTCCTGACCAAGGCGGACCTGGTCCCGGACCCCGTCACCGTCGCGCACCTCGTGGAGGACGTGGAGACCGCGGCGCCGGGCGTCGGCGTCCTCACCGTCTCCTCCGTCACCGGCGAGGGTACGGACGTCCTCACCGCCATCGTCGCCTCCGGGACCAGCGTGCTGCTCGGCATCTCGGGCGCGGGCAAGTCCACCCTGGCGAACGCGCTGCTCGGCGAGGAGGTCATGGCGGTGCGGGCCGCCCGTGACGTCGACGGCAAGGGCCGCCACACCACGACGACCCGCAACCTGCTCGCCCTGCCGGAGGGCGGGGTCCTGATCGACACCCCGGGCCTGCGCGGCGTCGGCCTCTTCGACGCGGAGGCGGGCGTGGGGCAGGTGTTCTCCGAGATCGAGGAGTACGCCGCCCGGTGCCGCTTCCACGACTGCGCGCACGAGGCGGAGCCGGGGTGCGCGGTGCTGCGGGCGGTGGAGGAGGGGGCGCTGCCGGAGCGGCGGCTGGAGAGCTACCGGAAGCTGCTGCGGGAGAACCAGCGGATCGTGGCGAAGACGGATGCGCGGCTCCGCTCCGAGATCCGCCGCGACTGGCGCATCAAGTCGGCCGAGGGCCGCGCCAACTACGCCGCCAAACGAGGCGGCCGCCCCTGACTCCCCGCCCCGGGGGCCCCCATCCGGGGGGCTGGGGTGCCGGGGCCGCACATCCAGCCTCGCCGGGGCTGGGGGTGCCGGGCCGCTTGGCCCCTTTCGCCGACGGGGGTGCATATCCAGCCCCGCCGGCGTTTGAGGCGCCCCCGGAGGGCCCCCGACCCGCACGGCGGGGCCGGATCAGCCACGAGGCAACCCCGCCGGGGGACCGGGTGGTCGGCCGAGCCCTCACCCCGACCTCGGCCGGTCGTGCCCTCCGGGGGTGCCTCAAACGCCGGCGAGGCTGGGATGGCGGGGCTGGCCCCGGGCCTCTCAAGCGCTGGTGGGGCTGGGATGGCGGGGCTGGCCCCGGGCCTCTCAAGCGCCGGCGAGGCTGGGATGGCGGCGCTGGCCGCGGGCCGCCTCAAGTGCCGGCGGGGCTGGGGGTGGTCGCCACCACCGCCAGCCACGCCCCGGTCACCAGGAGGCACGCGAAAAGCTCCACCAGCACGCTCGTCCCCACCGCCCGCATGACCGCCCGCAGCGAGGTCACCGCCTCGCCATGGGTGCCCAGGCGGCGCCGCTCGCAGAGGTAGATGCCGCCCATGAAACCCGGCACCGCGCCCAGCACCGGCACCAGGACGAAGCCGAGGAAGGCGCCCGTGCCCGCGTACACCGCCATCCGCCGGGTGACGCCCACCCCCCGCAGCCGCCGCGGCGGGAGCTGCCACTTCACCACCTGGACCACCAGCAGCAGCGCCGTGGCCGACACCAGCAGCGACCACGCGGGCGCGGTCCGCTCGTGCATCGCCCACCACAGCACGCCCGCCCAGACCAGCAGGGTCCCCGGGACGCCGGGCACCAGCACCCCGAGCACCCCGAGCAGCAGCACCAGGCCCACCAGGAGCAGCTGAGGCAGATCCATCTGATCAGCGTGACCGACCGGGGGCTATCGGGCCACCCAGCCCCGTTCGTACGCGTGCCAGCCCAGCTGCATCCGGGTCGTGACCCCGGCACTCTCCATCAGGCCCTTGACCCGCCGCTGCACCGTCCGCAGCCCCAGCTCCAGGTGTTTCGCCACGCTCGCGTCGGTCATCCCCACCAGCAGCAGCGAGAGGATCTCCAGGTCCGTGGCGTCCGGGCCGCCGCCCGACTCGTCGATCCCGCCGCCCGCCCCCAGCCGCAGCGGGAGCGCCTCCCGCCACACCGCCTCGAAGAGCCCCATCAGGGATTCCAGCAGGCCCGACGCGTGCACCACCAGCGCCGCCGGTTCCGCGGTGCGGGCCGTCAGCGGCACCATCGCCAGGCTCCGGTCCGCGATCACCAACTTCGTCGGGACCTCTCCCGTCACCCGGACCCGCTCGCCCCGGCCCAGCGCCGTCGAGGCCTCCCGCAGCCCCCTCGGCAGGGTCAGCACCTCGCGCTCGATCACCACCCGGTAGTCGACCCCGCGCACGGCGGCCCGTTCCTCCGCCTCGTTCTCCGTGCCCGTCATCACCTGCGGCCGGCCGGTGACCAGCGCGCACACCTCCTCCACCGCGCCCAGCTGGAGCTGCACGAAGCGGTGCGCCACCGCGCTCGCGCCCGTCACCACCTCCACCAGGTCGTGCACCGCCGGCTCCGCCGCCTCCGCGCGGTACTCCTCGGCCAGCAGGACCGCGGCCAGCTCCGCCTGCTCCAGCTCGTGCCGCTGCTGGGTGAGCAGCGCCCCCAGCGCCACCCCGGGCGGTGCGGCCACCCAGCGGCCGGGGCGGGCCGAGGACTGCGCGGCCAGGCCGTGGCGCTCCAGGTGCCGCAGGGCCCGTTCGGTCTGCGGCACCGGCAGGGCCAGCCGGTGGGCGAGGTCCGGTACCTCCGCCGCCCCCAGCGCGACCAGCGCGCGGTACGCCGACTCCTGGCCCTCGTCCAGGCCTATGGCACCCAGCAACCCGTCCACCCCACTCTCCACCCGGTCCCAGGCCGCCCCCGCTCTGGCGGGAAACGGCCACGGCGCAAACCCGCCGTGGACATCATCACCGCACCCACCGCCTCTCTGCCAAGGTGACGCCACCGCAGCACCACCAACCGCCGGCCCGAAGCCCTCCGCGCGGCAACTTTGCCGTGCAATGGGCCCGTTGGCCGGAATTCACCTGGGGAGAGCGATGCGCCCGATATCGCGTACGGCAGTGGGGGTGGCCACGGCGGCCGTCCTCGCCGTCACAGCCGTCGGCACCTCGGCGGCGCAGCCGAGCGAGGGCGGGCCGGCGAAGAGACCGCTGACCGGCAGCGGGGCAACCGCCGGGCAGCCGGCCGGACCGGTGACCGTCACCCTGGTCACCGGCGACAGGATCCTGGTGTCCACGGACGCCACCGGCCGCTCCGCAGCCGCCGCCCTGCCCCGGGAGGACGGCACCCAGCCGCTCGTGCAGACCCGGCAGTCCGGCAAGGACGTCTACGTCTACCCCGAGAGCGCGGCCGAGGCGCTCGCGGCGGGCACCGTCGACGAGCAGCTCTTCAACGTCACCGGCCTGATCCGGCAGGGCTACGACGACGCGCACGCCAAGAAGCTGCCGCTGATCGCGGTCTACGACGGCCTCGACACGGCGCGCAGCGCCCCGGCCGCCCCGCGCGGCGCCGAGCGCTCCCTGGTCCTCGGTTCGATCGGCGCGGTCGCGCTCTCGGCCGACAAGGCCCAGGCCGCCACCTTCTGGTCCGACGTCACCGCGAAGGCCGCCGCCCGCACGCGCGGCGCGGGCGGCCTGAAGAAGCTGTGGCTCGACGGCAAGGTCCGGGCGAACCTGGAACGTTCCACCCGGCAGGTGAACGCACCCGCCGCCTGGGCCGCCGGATACGACGGCTCCGGCGCCACGGTCGCCGTCCTGGACACCGGCGTCGACCTCGACCACCCCGACCTCAAGGGCCGCGTCGCCGAGTCGAAGAACTTCACCGACTCCGACACCGACGCCGACCGCCAGGGCCACGGCACCCACACCACCTCCACCGTCGGCGGCTCGGGTGCGGCGAGCGGCGGCGCCAAGAAGGGCGTCGCCCCCGGCGCGCGGCTGCTCAGCGGGAAGGTCCTCAACGACTCCGGCTCCGGCCTGGACTCCTGGATCATCGCGGGCATGGAATGGGCCGTCGCGAGCAAGGCCGACGTCGTCTCCATGAGCCTGGGAGACCCCTCCCGGACCGCCTGTGACGACCCGATGAGCGCCGCCGCCGAGCGGCTCGCCGAGAGCGGCGGCACCCTGTTCGTCATCGCCGCCGGCAACTCCGGGCCCGGCGACAACACGGTCTCCTCGCCCGGTTGCACGCCCGGCGTGCTGACGGTGGGCGCGGTCGACCGCGACGACACCACCGCCTCCTTCTCCAGCCGCGGGCCGGCCGGCCTCGCGCACACCCTCAAGCCGGAGATCGCCGCCCCCGGCGTCCAGATCTCGGCCGCCGCCATGGGCGGCCGCGGGGTGTACGCCTACCAGGCCATGTCCGGTACCTCGATGGCCACCCCGCACGTCGCGGGCGCCGCGGCCATCGTCAAGCAGCGCCACCCGGACTGGACGGCGCAGCAGGTCAAGGCCGCGCTCGTCGGCTCGGCAGAGACCGGGATCCCGGGCGACGTCCGCGAGACCGGCGGCGGCCGCCTCGACGTGCAGCGGGCCATCGGGACCACGGTCACCTCCGCCCCCGCCGTGCAGGGCGGCGCGTACAACTGGCCGCAGGACCGGAGCGACCGGACCACCGTGACCGTTCCGTACACCAACACGGGCAGCGCGCCGGTCACCCTCCGGCTCGGCGTGGAACACCTCACCGGCAACGACGGCTCCGCGGTCCGCAGCCAGGTCGCCCGCCTGGACCGGCGCGAGGTGACCGTCCCCGCCGGAGCCACCGTCACGGTGCCCCTCGCGCTGGACCCCGCGGCCCGCCTGGAGCGCGCCCAGTACGGCGACGTCACCGGCCGGGTGATGGCCACCGGCCCCGGCGGCGTGCGCGTCTCGACGCCCTTCTCGCTGTACGTGCAGCCCGAGACCGTCACCCTGCGCGTGAAACTGCTCGACCGGGCGGGCAGGCCCGCCGCCGGACCGTCCTCCCTGGACGTCATCGGCACCGACGACGCCAGCGGCGAACGCCGCTTCAACGACGGCTCCGCCGACCAGGTCTACCGGCTCCGCCCGGGCTCGTACTTCCTCTCCTCCTTCGTCGCCACCCCGGACGCGGGCGGCGCCGAGAACGCGCTGGTCGACTCCCTGACCTATCTCGGGCGCCCGCAGGTCGAGTTGCGGAAGGACACCACGATCGTGCTGGACGCCCGCACCGCCGGGCGGCTCGCGATCGAGGCCGACCGGCCCACCGAGACCCGCGGTGCCACGCTCGCCTTCGCCCGCCACTGGGAACCCAACTGGCTGCACGCCGGCACCGCGATGGGCGGCCGCACCATCCGCGGGTTCTACGCCTCCGTCGAAGGCCGGGCCACCGAAGGCGGCTTCGAGTTCGGCAGCTACTGGCGGCAAGCCGCTCCCCTGCTGGCCGAGTTGAAGGTGTCCGGCGGCCCGGTGCTGCACCCCCTCACCGCCTCCACCGGCAGCGACAACCTCGACGGACGCGGCAGCGCCCCGCTCGTCGACGCGGGCGCCGGCACCCCCGCGGAACTGGCCGCGGCCGGCGCGCAGGGCGCGATCGTGCTGGTGAAGACCGGGGACGGCTCGCTGTACGACCTCGCCGAGGACGCGAAGGCGGCCGGTGCCCAGGCCGTCCTCGCCCACCGCGACGCCCCCGGCCGCTGGGTCGGCTTCAACGGCTACACCGGCGGCCCGCTGCCCGCGCTGTCCATCGAGTCCGCCGAGGCCAAGGCGCTGCTCGCCCGGCTCGCGCGGGGCAAGGTGACGCTGACCTGGCAGGGCACCGCGAAGAGCCCGTACGTCTACAACCTCGCCCAGACCGAACAGGGCACGCTGCGCGGCGACCGGACCTACCGGGTGCGCGACCGCGACCTCGGTACGGTCCGCTCCACCTACCGCGCGATGGGTGTCGCCTCCGCCTACATGGACCTGACCGGCGCCTACCGCCCGCTGGGCACGGCCGTGTCCTTCGGCTCCCTGGACACCGTCGCCGTCCCGGGGGAGCGCACCGAGTACTACACCGCCGGGGACACCGCCTGGGACCACATGGTCTCCAGCAGCTTCCCCTGGGGCGAGCTGATGACCGACCAGCAGCGCACCCACACCAAGGGCGGCCGGCGCTCCGAGACCTGGTACGACGGGGTGATCGGCCCGGTCGGCGCCCGCGACGCGAGCGGCAAGCCGCTGCTCGCCGCCGAGCGGCAGGGCAACCTGATCGGCTTCTCCTCCGCGATGTGGGGCGACAGCGGCCACTACGCGCTGCCCGGCTCCTTCGGTGACATCGGCGGCCTGACCCTCACCCGCGACGGCGCGGAGATCGGCACCGGCTGGTACCCGAACGCGGGGGTCTTCGAGGTCCCGGCCGAAGCGGGGACGTACGCGCTCACCCAGACCCTGGAGAAGATCGGCGGACCGGCGCGCGACTGGCAGCGCTCGCAGGGCGTACGGACCACCTGGACCTTCCGCTCCGCGCTCGACGCGTCGGCCTACTCGACGGGCCTGCCGGTCCTCTTCCCGGCGCTCACCCTCCCCGAGGACGGCCTGAAGAACCTCCCCGCCCGGAACGGGCAGCGCATCGGGCTGGGAGTCACCGGGCACGCGGGCTACGCGCCGGGCGCCCTCGCGAGCGCCAAGCTGTCCTACAGCTACGACGAAGAGCACTGGACGCAGGCTCAGGTCGGCGAGCGGGACGGCCGCTGGAGCGCGGTCGTCGACCACGCGGGCGCGGCCGGCAAGCCGGTCTCGCTCCGGGTCGAGCTGACCGACGCGAAGGGAGCCACCGTCACCCAGACGGTCGCACGCGCCTACGACGTCCGGTAACCCGTTCGGCGCCAGAGGGCAAGGGGTCCGCCGGGCAGTAGCCCGGCGGGCCCTTTTCCGCGCGTTCCGCGTTTTCCGCCGCCCCGGGCGGCCGACACTAGGGGCATGAGTCAGCAGGGGGACGCGGACAATTGGTGGCAGAAGCTCTACGAGGACCCGGCCGGGCCGGAGCCGGGACCCACCGGTTCCGCCGCCCCCGCCGATCCCGCCGACACGCTGGACAGCCGCTTCAGCTCGGCGTCGGTGCTGGTGGGAGAGGTACCACCGCCCCGCGATCCGGCCCCGGCAGCGGACACGGCGCCCGGCCCGCTGCCGGGGGCACGGTCCGGCCCGCTGCCCGGCGCCACGCCCGGCCCGCTGCCCGGTACCCGGCCCGGACCGGTGCCCGCCGCGCCGTCCGGCGCGGAGCCGGGGGGCGAGGGGGCGGGCGCCGCCGCGCCGACCGGGTACGCGCTCGGGGACACGGCCGTGCCGCCCGTGCCTCCGCCGCTTCCGCCCCCGCCCCCGCCTCCACCGCCGGCGCCTCCGCTGCCCGCGGCGCCGCCGACGGCCGTCGTACCGGAGCCCCGCCGCGGCGGACCGGGGCACGCCGACCCCCGCCGCCCCGCCCCGGGCCCCGCCGGGCCGCCGCCCGTACCGCGCCCCGAGGTGCGCCACCTGGGGGACCGGGCGCCGACGTACGCCGCGGAGCCCGGCGCGCTGCCCGTGGCCGACCCGGGCGCCCTCGACGCGCTCGTGCCCGACACCGTCCTGGAGGGCGCCCGGTACGGGACCTACACGCTGCGGGCCGCCTCCGTGCGCGGCGACTCCGCCCGCTTCCGCGCCGAGCCGCGGCGCGACGTGCTCCTCACCGCCCGCTTCGGCGGCGGTGACGACGCGCTGGTGCTGGTCGCCCTGGCGGGCGGGGCCCGCGGCGCGCCCGGCGCGCAGGACGCCGCGGCCGAGGTGTGCCGCTGGGTCGCGGCCGCCGTCGGCCGCAGCCGGGCCCGCCTGGCCGACGACATCCGGGCGGGCCGGCGCGACGCCCTGCGCTCGGGCCTGCAACGGCTCACCGACCGCGGGTACGGGCGCCTGCGGGCCCGCGCCGCCGAACTGGGGCTGCCCGAGGAGGGGTACACGGCCGGTCTGCGCGCGCTCCTCCTCCCGGTCGACCCCGAGTGCCGCACCCGGGTGTGCTTCGGGGCGGGGACCGGCGGACTGTTCCGGCTGCGGGCGGGGCAATGGGAAGACCTGGAACCGGCGGGACCGGGCCCCTCACCAGCCGGAGCCCCCGCGCCCGCGCCCGCCGCGGCGCTGCCCGGACCGGCCTCCGCGCCGGGGGAGCCCGCCGGCCCCGGTTTCCGGTTCCGCGCCACCGTGGCCCGTCCGGGGGACACGCTGCTGCTCTGTTCCGGCGGACTGGCCGAACCGATGCGGGAGGAGGCCTCCCTGCCCGCCGAGCTGGCCGCGCGCTGGGACGGCGCGGATCCGCCGGGCCTCGCGGCCTTCCTCGCGGACACCCAGCTCCGCCTGAAGGGGTACGCGGACGACCGCACCGCCGCCGCGGTCTGGGAGGCGTAACAGGCCCGGCCGTGCGTGGATGGGAGGCGCACGCAGAGCCGGACCGGAAAGGGCGCCCCCTCCATGGCCAAGCAGAACGTGGCGGAGCAGTTCGTCGACATCCTCGTGCGCGCGGGGGTGCGCCGGATGTACGGAGTCGTGGGGGACAGCCTCAACCCCGTCGTCGACGCCATCCGGCGGACCGCCGCCATCGAGTGGATCCAGGTCCGGCACGAGGAGACGGCCGCCTTCGCGGCGGGCGCCGAGGCCCAGCTCACCGGGCGGCTGGCCGCCTGCGCGGGCTCCTGCGGTCCCGGCAACCTCCACCTGATCAACGGGCTGTACGACGCCCACCGCTCGATGGCCCCCGTGCTGGCGCTGGCCTCGCACATCCCCTCCAGCGAGATCGGCCTCGGCTACTTCCAGGAGACCCACCCCGAGCAGCTCTTCCGCGAGTGCAGCCACTACTGCGAGATGATCTCCAACCCGAAGCAGATGCCGCGGCTGCTGCAGAGCGCCGTCCAGCACGCCATCGGCCGGGGCGGGGTCAGCGTGGTGACCCTGCCCGGGGACATCGCCTCGCTGCCCGCCCCCGAACGGTCCATCGAGCACGCCCTGGTGACCGCGCGGCCGACCGTACGGCCCGGGGACGCCGAGATCGACACGCTGGTCCGGATGATCGACGGGGCCGACCGGGTCACCCTGTTCTGCGGCAGCGGCACGGCCGGGGCCCACGCCGAGGTGATGGAGTTCGCGGGCCGGGTCAAGTCACCGGTCGGGCACGCGCTGCGCGGAAAGGAATGGATCCAGTACGAGAATCCCTACGACGTCGGCATGAGCGGGCTGCTCGGTTACGGCGCGGCCTACGAGGCCACCCACGAGTGCGACCTGCTGATCCTGCTGGGCACCGACTTCCCGTACAACGCCTTCCTGCCCGATGACGTCAAGATCGTCCAGGTCGACGTGCGCCCCGAACACCTGGGCCGGCGCTCGAAGTTGGACCTCGCCGTCTGGGGCGACGTACGGGAGACCCTGCGCTGCCTGAACGCCCGGGTCAAGGTCAAGACGGACCGCCGGTTCCTGGACCGGATGCTGAAGAAGCACGCGGACGCCCTGGAAGGCGTGGTCAAGGCGTACACGCGCAAGGTGGAGAAGCACACCCCGATCCACCCCGAGTACGTGGCCTCGGTCCTCGATGAACTGGCAGACGACGACGCGGTGTTCACCGTGGACACGGGCATGTGCAACGTGTGGGCCGCGCGCTATCTCTCCCCGAACGGCAAGCGGCGCATCATCGGCTCCTTCAGCCACGGCTCGATGGCCAACGCCCTTCCGCAGGCCATCGGCGCGCAGTTCATCGACCGGCGGCGCCAAGTGGTCTCGATGTCGGGCGACGGCGGCTTCTCGATGCTGATGGGAGATTTCCTCACCCTGGTGCAGTACGACCTGCCCGTCAAAGTGGTTCTCTTCAACAACTCGGCCTTGGGGATGGTGGAGTTGGAGATGCTGGTTTCCGGCCTGCCGTCGTACGGAACCACGAACCACAATCCGGACTTCGCCGCCATCGCCCGAGCGGCGGGGGCCTACGGGGTCCGGGTGGAGAAGCCCAAGCAGCTCGCGGGGGCCCTGAAGGACGCGTTCCGGCACAAGGGGCCCGCCCTGGTGGATGTGGTGACCGATCCCAACGCGCTGTCGATCCCACCGAAGATCAGTGCCGACATGGTCACCGGATTCGCACTGTCGGCCAGCAAGATCGTGCTCGACGGCGGCGTCGGCCGCATGATCCAGATGGCCCGGTCCAACCTGCGCAACGTGCCGCGGCCCTGAGGCCGTGGGGGGCGGTCCGGAAGCCCGGGCCGCCCCCGGGGCCGGGTTAGAGCCGCCCGGCCTTGACGGCGTCGACGAACACCGTCCAGTGGGCATCGGCGACGAGGAGCGCGGGGCCTGCGGGGACCTTCGAGTCACGGACGGGCACGGCGCCGGGGAACTGGCCGCTCGCTACTTCGAGGCACTGCCCGGCATCGCTGCTGTAGCTGGACTTTGCCCATGTCAGACCATGGGCGGATGAGTCTGCGAGAGTGGTCATTTGTGCTCCTGCTTGATTCTTGCGGTGAGGTCGGCCGACGCGGCGAACGGGAGGGCGTGCGCGCGTAGATGCTCGAACGCGGACCCGTAGACGACTACGTCAGCGGCGTCTTCAACGTACAGGGCACTCGCCAGCCCCTCCACGTGCACGACGTCGAGGTCCGCGGACTCGGGGAACGCGAGAACCGTGAAGGGACCGGCCATCCCCGGATGCGCCGGAGCGCCGAGCGGCAGGATCTGTATCGAGACGTGCGGAAGGTCCATGAGATCGAGCAGCCGCTGGCACTGGTCCCGCATGACGCCCCGCGCTCCCACGGTGGGCCGGAGCGCCGCCTCGTGGATGATCGCCCACACCTGCAGCGGCTCCGGGCGGGACAGGACCGCCTGGCGCTGCTGCCGTACCTCGACGAGGGCGTTCACCTGATCGGGTGTGGACGACATGTTGATGGCCGCGATCGACGCACGGGCGTACGCGGCCGTCTGCAGCAGACCGGGGACGAGGAGCGTCTGGTAGGACCGCAGGCTCTTCGCATCGGCCTCTAGCGCGATCAGCTCGGCGTAGGCGGGCGAGATGATGTCCTTGTAGGTCTGCCACCAGCCGCGGCGAGTGCCGGCCTGGGCGAGAGCCGCCAGCGCTTCGCGCTTCTCCGGGTCGCTCACGCCGTACTTGTCGAGCAGCAGTTGGACGACGTCGGGCTTGATGCCCAGCTGGGCGCGCTCCACGCGGGACAGCCGCGTCTTGTCCCATCCCGGGCCCGCTGCCTGCGCGCCCTCCTCCTGCGTCAGCCCCTTGGCTTCGCGCAGGGTCCGCAGTTCGGCCCCAAGTCGTCGCTGACGTACTGACGGAGCGCTCATGGCCTCGCCCTTCCCCTCGTGCCTCACCGGCTTCCCTGCACGCATGCTTCCACACGCGCAACTGTCACCGGGCCATGCAATTTCGCAGAGTCTGCGGCTGTGGTTGCAATACTGCTATGCAACTGCCACGCTGGGTCTGCGAGCACGGTGCGTAGTGCACCGATCACAGTGAGGGGCGACGTATGTCCTACGAGATGAATGCGCCGGTTGTGGCAACGGTCGACCAGCTCTTCCCCCGTGTACCGATCGCTGCGCCCGGATGCGACGTCTGCGGCGCGCTGCTGCGGCAGTGGCGCGGACGCAAGGACCCCCGCTCGCCGGAGTACGACCCGTCGGGTGCGGCTGACGCGGCCGTGGAGATCCGCCGGCACCCGGGCCACGGGCCGTCGTCCGCATGAGCGCCGGCGGCGCCCACGGCTACCGCTTCAGCGCGCGGTACCTGGCGGAACTGGAGCGCGCGGTGAAGACGGCGGTCGAGCAGCGGAGCGCGTCGGTCTTCGCTGTGGCCGCCGCAGAGTACGCACACGACCTCGCGGTGCACCTGGAGTGCCCCGCGGGTGGACCCACGGACCCGCCGCCGGCTGCCCGTTCGGCCGGCGCGCGGAGGGGCGACAGGACCGGAATCGGGTGAGGCCTTCCGGTCCTGTCGCCCCTGACGGCCACACCCGGCGGGACTCGGTCCCGCATCATGGGTGTAAAGCATGACAACTCCTATGCATAAGAGGGGAATCACCATGCTCGAAGACGGCAAGCACGGCGGACCGCCGGAGGACAAGCCGTGGACACCGCCCCCGACCCCGCCGAGCCCCGACGGCGACCGGCCGCGAGCCCGATGAGCGGGCTCGACCGGGCCGTGTGCCGTACGGCGCTGGAGACCATGGCGTTGCTCCGTGAGCCGTGGATGTCCGCGGCGTTCGACGCCGTGGACCGTGAAGCGTTCGTGCCGGCGGCCGTGTGGCTGCCGGAGCGTGACGAGCGGGGCCTCTGGAAGTTCCTCGACCGCGCCACCGACCCGGGGGCCTGGAGCAGTGCCGTGTGGGACCCCCACCGGTCCGTCGTCACGCAGCTCGACGACGGGCGGACCGCCCCGACCGGCGCGGCGGACGGGGACTTTACGTCCTCCGTGTCCGCCCTGGACATCGTGCTGCGCAAGCTGTCCCACTTGAAGCCGGGCGCTGCGGACAGGGTGCTGGAGATCGGGTACGCCTCCGGCTATCACACCGCACTGCTGTGCGAGCGCGTCGGCTCCGAGCGGGTCACGTCCGTCGAAGTGGACGCGGCGCTCGCGGCGCGGGGCGCCGAGAACCTCAAGGCCGCGGGCTACGAGCCGCACCTCGTGTGCGGTGACGGACTCACGGGGGTGCCGGAAAGAGCGCCCTTCGACCGCGTGATCAACACGGCCTCCGTCAGGCGGGTTCCGTGGGCCTGGGTCGAGCAGACGCGGGACGGCGGCGTGATCCTGACGCCGTTCGGCACCGCGTACAGCAACGCCGGGCTGCTCCGGCTCACGGCGCACGGTCGGCGGGCCACGGGCCGCTTCGCGGGCAGCTCCTCGTACATGTGGGTGCGGGACCATCGGCCGCCCCACACCATCCGCGTCGACGGAAGACCGCGCCGCCGGGCGTCCCCCGTCCGCCCCGCGGAGGTGCTGGGCGGCGGATGGGAACAGAACTTCGCCGTGGGGCTCCAGGTCCCGGACGTCACGTACTCGCACCGCGGGGACGGAGAGGAGGAGGAGGTCCAGTTCGTCGACCTGACGGGTACGTCGGTGTCGATCGTCCGATACGGCGGCTGGTGGGAGCCCGATGCCGTCCGCTCGTGGGGACCGCGTGATCTGTGGGCGGAACTCACGTCCGCGTACACCTGGTATCAGGAGCGGGGCCGTCCGCCGGTCACGGAATTCGGCCTGACGGTCGATGAGCGGGGACAGCGGGCGTGGCTGGGGCACAGTGGTAATCCGCTGCCCATGCCCGTCGGCTTGGGCGGTGTGGGCGCTTAGCGTCCCCCGCGGATCACCGGTCACGCGGTGTTCACCCCGGAGAGGGGCATGTGCAATGTGTGGGCCGCGCGCTATCTTTCCCCGGACAGCGCCCTTCCGCAGGCGATCCGTGCGCAGTTCACGACCGGCGGCGTCAAGGGGTCCCGGTGCCGGGCATGGTGGTTTCTCGCTGCCGAGGGGAGATTTCCTCACCCTGGTGCAGTACGACCGCCCAGTCAAAGCGATCCTCTTCGACAACTCCTTTTTGCAATGGTGGAGTTGAAAGTGTTGGTTTCCGGCCTGCGTTCGTACGGAACCATGAACCCCGGGCCAGCAAGATCGTGCCCGACGGTGGCGTCAGCGGCATGATCCGGATGGCTCGATCCCGCCTGCGCCACGTGCCGCGGCCCTGAGGCGCGAGGCGTGCGGATTCCCCCGAAGGGAAGAAGCCCTCCCGTAGGCCTGTTCGAGAAGGATGCGGGATACGGAGGGCTGTCGCCGTGCGGGTGGGGGCGAATACCGGGAAACTGACGAGAAGAGGGCGGCCCGTGCCGCGGGAACCGTCTGCCGTGGCCGACCCGAGCGCGGGGGAGACCCTGTGGGTCACCCGCCGGGTGCGCCGCGCGGACTTGAGTGCCATCGGCGACGTGCGCCGGACTTTACGGGAGTTACTGCGGCACCGCTGCCGGTGCGACACGGCCGACGTGGCGGAGCTGCTCACCACCGAGATCGTCACCAACGCCCTCGTCCACACAGACCGGGGGGCCGAGGTGTACGCCAGCCTCACCGCCGCCCGGCTGCGGGTGGAAGTGCGGGACTACGCCGACCGGCGGCCCAGACCGTACGTACCGACCGCCGACGACGGTACGCACGGGCGGGGACTGGTGCTGGTGCAGGCCCTCGCGGACACCTGGGGAGTGGACGCCCTGGGCAGTTCCCTGGGCAAGGTGGTCTGGTTCGAACTCGACCGGGGCGCCGACGCGGTGTGGGCGGCGGAGCCGGCCTGAGCGCCGGGCGCCCGGTACCGGCCCCCGCCGCCGCGGTGGCCGGCTCCCGGCACCGGCCGACCGGGTGATCAGCCGAACTGCTGTTCCAGATCCTTCAGTTTGCGCTCCAGGGAGTCGAGCCGGGGGATGGTCTGGGTGTCGTCCTCGGCGGTGAGGTCCACCGTCCGGGACGCCGTCTCCGCCGGATCCGATCCGGTGACGGCCTGGAGCGACGGACGCCGTCGCAGCGGCAGTTGGCCCGCCTCGGGTGGGGACGGATCCGCGCCGAGGGCTGGCGTCGCACCCGCCGCCGCACCGGGGGCGGGGACGACCTCCCGGTCCTCCCTGACGACCTCCTCCAATTGGCGGCCCCGCGAGCGGCCGAAGGCCCGGCTCTGGCGACCCATCGCCTTGATGCGGGCCCGGTCCAGCCGGTTCTGGTCCCGCCTGCGGTGCCGGTCCTGCGCCTTCTCCCGCTTGTCCTCGCGGACTTCGTCGACGGCCTCGTCCAGGGTGCGCACGCCCTCCAGCAGCATCAGCGACCACGCGCCGAAGGTCTCCCGCGGAGCCCGCAGCCAGCGCACGATCCGGATCTGCGGCAACGGCCGCGGCACCAGGCCCTGTTCGCGCAGCGCCGCACGGCGCGTCTGCTTCAGGGCCCGGTCGAAGAGGACCGCCGCGGACAGCGACATCCCGGAGAAGAACTGCGGAGCGCCGTCGTGGCCGAACCCCCTGGGCGCGTGGACCCAGTTGAACCAGGCGGCCGCCCCCGCGAAGAGCCACACCAGTATCCGCGAGCCCAGGGCCGCGTCGCCGTGGCTGGCCTCGCGGACGGCGAGCACCGAGCAGAACATGGCGGCGCCGTCGAGCCCGAAGGGGACCAGGTACTCCCAGCCACCGGAGAGGTTGAGGTTCTGCCGGCCGAAGCCGACCAGTCCGTGGAAGGACAGCGCCGCCGCGACGGCTGCGCAGCAGAAGAGGAGGACATACGACGCGGTGCCGTAGACGGCCTCCTTGCGGCGGCGGCGGTCCTCGCTGCGTTCCCAGCTGTCCTCGGACGCGGCCTTCTCGCCCTCGCGCTTGCTCTTGGCCAGCACCGCGACTGCCGCAAGTACGCCCAGGATCAGCAGGCTGCCGGGCAGCAGCCAGTCCAGCGATATGTCGGTCAGTCTCATGCGGTGTCCCTTGCCTCGCGTATGCGGCTTTCCGGGCGCCATAGTGGCCGATCGCGCAAGGGCCGCACGCGGGTTTCGGGGCAAGAGGACGCCAACGGGGGGCGGTGACCGCCGGATAGGGCGTTGTGGGTCGAACTACCGCTCGTACAAGGTCATTTGAGTTC
This sequence comes from Streptomyces sp. NPDC006529, assembly GCF_040611795.1. NCBI lineage: Bacteria > Bacillati > Actinomycetota > Actinomycetes > Kitasatosporales > Streptomycetaceae > Streptomyces > Streptomyces sp. NPDC006529. The sequence goes on from NZ_JBEXPB010000005.1 coordinate 182,911, forward strand.
GAAGGGACTCACCCGAACGGGTGGCTTCGCGCGCGGCGTCACGCCGCGGCGGCCGCCGTCAGCCGGGCGACCCGGTCCGCGTCGCGGGTCCGGGGGCAGGTGACGCAGGTGTCCGCCGGGCGGATCGTGTAGAAGAGGCAGCAGCCGGCCCGGTCCCGGGTGGGCAGTTCCTCGCCCGCCGGGCCGGTGAGCGTACGGAAACCGCTGCCGCCGGTGTACGGAGCGGTCGCGCCCGGCAGCAGCAGGTCCAGCTCGGCCCGGGCCCGGCGCCCCTCGCCCCACTGCTCCGCGACGTACCAGAGCCCCTCGACGACCTCGTCGGTCACAATGCCCCACAGGGCGCGGCGGCCGCGTCGCATCCGGGGGCCGAAGCCCTCCAGCACCGGACCGAGGTGCTCGGCCACCGCGGCCCGCACCTCCGCGCGCAGCGCCTCCTCGTCCGGCACCACCCGGGCTCCCGGCAGCGCGGCGGCCGGATCGTCGGGCAAGCATGCGAACCGGTCGGCGCGCACGCTGATGCGCCCCGTGCTCCGGTGGAAGGCCACCTGGTCGGCGGGCAGCCGGGGGACGCGCCGCGCCAGCAGCCACGGGACCGTGAACAGCAGGCAGGCGGGCCACGCGTAGCGGTGCAGGCCGAAGCCGGCGATCACGTCGGGGCGGCCCTGGTGGCCGTAGTCCCGCAGGACCTGGTCGTCGTCCCACGCGAGGAAGGCGTCCAACACGGGCCCGGCGTCGGCCAGTTCGTCCGCGCCGACCCAGCCGGCGCCGCGGGGGGTGGGGTGGGCCGCCGGGCGCTCCGTCACCCGCGGTCCCGCGGGGAGCGTGGCGAGGCGGGCGTAGGCGTCGGCGAGGGGGGACGGCGAGGGCGTCGCCGGGACGGCCGGGGAGACCATGCGTGACCACCGGGGGGATCGGGGGCGGGCGAGGAGGCAGATAGGTAAGGCAAACCTTACCCGATCCGTCTCGTACGGTCCGTACCGGCGGCGACCGCGCTGCGTCACCTATTCTCGGGAGCAGGCGACAGCAGACAGGGCCCGACCGCAGGAGGACCGAGTGCAGGACACGGCCCGTGCCCGGGTGCCCGAACAGGCGCGTACGGAGGGTGACGAGGAGTGCGGCCCGCAAGGCCCGCAGGCCCGTCCCGCGCGGCGTCCGGTGCTCCGCCACTCCGTCCGCGGACAGGTCCTCGACGCGCTGCGCGCGGCGCTGGTCGACGGCGGACTCGTCCCCGGCGAGATCTACTCCGGGCCCGCCCTCGGGGAACGCTTCGGGGTCTCGGCCACGCCGGTGCGCGAGGCGATGCAGCAGCTGGCGCTGGAGGGGGCCGTGGAGTGCCTCCCGAACCGCGGCTTCCGGGTCATCGCCCGGACCGCCGCCGAGCTGGCCGAGTTGGCGGAGGTAAGGGCCCTGCTGGAGGTGCCCGTGATGCTGGGGCTGGTCCGTACGGCCGAACCCGCCGCCTGGGCCGCGCTGCGGCCGCTCGCCGTGGCGGGCGTGGCGGCGGCGGAGGCGGGGGACCTGGCCGGGTACGCGGAGGCCGACCGGGCGTTTCACCGGGGGGCGCTGGGTCTGGCGGGCAACGGTCAGCTGATCCGGGTGGCGGACGAGGCGCACCGGCGGGTCCAGTGGGCGGCGGCCCGCAGCCTCCCCTCGGTGCTGCGCACCGACGCCGGGCAGCACGTCGCCCTCCTGGACGCCTTGGCCGCCGCCGACCTCACCACGGCCGAAGCCCTCATCCGGGCCCACTTCGCCTGGCCCCCGCACTAGGCCCTCAAGCGCCGGGCGGGCTGGAGGGTGGCGGTGCCGCCGCGGCCGGCTGTCGAGCCGAGGCCGGGCAATTCCAGCCCCGCCGGCGTTTGAGGCGCGGGTGCGATGGCCCGGGGTCCGGTTGGTCGGGTGTTCTTGGGTGCGGCCTCCGGCGGGCCCTCAAGCGCCGGGCGGGCTGGGTCTGGTGGGGTGCCGTCGTCGCCCGGCCCCGGTGACGTATGCGGGGCCGGGCAATTCCAGCCCCGCCGGCGTTTGAGGCGAGTGGCCGTCCGGGGGCGGGGGTCGCGGACCCGGCGGCCGGGGTGGTCAGGCTGCGGGGGAGAGGTGGGCGGCCAGCCAGGTGGGGATGCCGCCCAGGAGGCGGAAGAGGCGGAGGGCTTCGGCGCGGAGGCGCGCGGCCTCCGGCTCCGGCTCGGCCTCCGCGAGCGCGGCCAGGGCGGGCGCGGTGCCCACCAGGAACCCCAGCTCCTCCCGGATGCGGAGGGATTCCGCGAAGCCGTGCCGGGCCTCGGCCAGCTCTCCGTCCCGCAGCGCGAGCCCGGCCAGGTGCCGCCAGGTGAAGGACAGCAGCAGGGTGTCACCGTGCGCCGTGGCCCCCGCGTGCGCCCGCCGGTACGCGGGCCGGGCCGCCTGCGGGGAGTCGGCGAGGTGCTCGGCCACCAGTCCGCGCCGGAAGTCCAGCAGGGGCCGCGTCGGCGACCCGGGGGCCAGCAGCGCCGCCGCCCGCCCCAGCGCGGAGCGCGCCTCGTCGGCCCGGTCCCGGACCCCCAGCACCGTGGCCGCGTACGCCAGTTGGCCGCGCTCGCAGGCGGCCGCGCCCCGCTCGTCGTCGTCCCGCGCCACCGCCTCGGCGATCCGCAGCGCGTCCTCCGCCTCGGCCCACCCCTGGCCCGTGAACAGGCACCGCTCGACCAGCAGCGCCGTGCGCTGCACGGCAGGTCCCGCGCTGCCCGCGTGCGGGTCCAGCAGGGCCGCCGCATCCGTCCAGCAGCCCCGCGAGCGAAGCCGCCATATCGCTCGCTGGAGGGGGTCGTCTCCCCCGGTCATTCCGGCACCCGACATGGCGGTGTCCGCCACATTGCCCTCCCCAAAGCAACCACGCAGCGCGCTGCCCGCGCCCTGGGGCGACATGAGAGCACGGATGCGCATGATCGGCCAAGGGGTCGGGTGAACCTTTTCACAAAGTCCGGACACCTCGTCAGCCGCCCCCAGGAGCCCGGCGGAACCCCCGGCCGGGCCGCTGATCAGCTCATCCGCAGCGCCAGGAAGAAGTCCAGCTTGTCCTCCAGCCGCGAAAGATCGCGCCCCGTCAACTGCTCGATCCGCCCGACGCGGTACCGCAGCGTGTTGACGTGCAGGTGCAGCCGGGTCGCGCAGCGGGTCCAGGAGCCGTCGCAGTCGAGGAAGGCCTCCAGGGTCGGGATCAGTTCCGCCCGGTGGCGCCGGTCGTAGTCCCGCAGGGGGTCCAGCAGCCGGGCGGTGAAGGCGCGGCGCACGTCGTCCGGGACGAAGGGCAGCAGCAGGACGTGCGAGGCCAGCTCGTGGTGGCCCGCCGCGCAGACCCGGCCGGGCCGGGCGGCCGCCACCCGGCGCGCGTGCCGGGCCTCCTCCAGCGCCCCGCGCAGCCCCTCGGCGGAGTGCACCGCCGCGCTGACGCCCAAGGTGAGCCGCCCGTCGTCGGCGAGACCGGCCGCCAGGGGCTCCCGTACGGCCGTCAGGAGCACGTCGGCGTGCAGGGCGGTGTCGGGGCCCTTGTCGGCCGCGGGCTCGCCGGACTCCGCCGCCAGCGCGGGCAGCGGTACGAGCGCGATCGCTTCGTCGCCCGCGTGCGCGACGGCGATCCGGTCCGAGGGCTCCGGACCCGACACCGACGGGTCGATCAGGATCTCCTCCAGCAGCGACTGGGCCACCGGGCCGCCGGGGATGTCCCCGCCGTCCCAGTCCACCCGGGCCACCACGACCTGCCAGTGCGGTGCGGCGCCCAGCCCCGGCAGCAGCACCGGGGCCGCGACCCGCAGCCGGGCCGCGATCTCGGCGGGCGGGGCACCCGTCTGGACCAGTTCCAGCACCTCCTGGGCGAGCCGCCGCCGGACCGTACGGGCGGCGTCCCGCCGGTCCCGCTCGACCGCGATCAGCTGGGTGACGCCCTGGAGCAGGTCCAGCCGCTCCGCGGGCCAGTCGCCGGCGTCGGCCTCGACGGCCAGCAGCCAGTCCGACAGCACGCTTTCGCGCACGTCGCGGGCGGCGGGGCCGCCCGGTCCCCGGCCGTGTCCCCTGATCGGGAAGAGCGAGTAGGTAATACCCTGAAGGGAGATCCGGTGCGGGCCCCTGCGGCCGGTCCGGACCGCCGCCAGGTGTTCGCTGGCCAGCGCCGCGCAGATGCCGGGCGCCAGCGGCTCGCCCGCCCCGGCGATCTGCCTGCCCGTGGGGGACAGCACCCAGGCGCGCAGATCGAGGTCGGTGGTGAGCAGATCGAGGACCACATCGGGGCCCCCGCCCGCGGGGCCCGAGGTCATCAGGCGGCGGTGGCGGTCCACGACGGCCGCGAGGTCCCCCGCGCGCTCCCCGGACACCTGCCGGACGACGTACTCGGTGATGGTGGCGAATGCAACGTCTTCGTTCACGGCGAACAACGGCAGCCGATTGCGCCGACAGGCTGATACCAGATCGTCCGGGATGTCTCCCAGCTCGGCCTCACCGGCGGCGAGGCCGGCCACTCCGGCGCTCGCGAGGATTCGTACGAACGGCTCGGAGTCGTCCGAATTTCGTCTCCAGGCCAGGCCGGTGAGGACGAGTTCGCCTCCGGACAGGTATCGGCTGGGATCCCTCAGGTCCGTGGTCATGACGCCCCGGACCGTCCGGTCGAGCTCTTCCTGGCCGCCCAGCAGCCGCAGCCCCAGCGCCTCGGTTTCCAGCAGTGCGCGCAGCCGCATGGTGTCGCCGCCGATCTGTCTCGATGTTGCCGTTGGAAATCGGGCAGGTCAGTGCATCCTGCCTTTCATACGAATCTACAAGACGAGGGAGGCCGTCAGCCAACTCCTTCATGGTTTCGGTGACTGCACCCGGGGGACGCGCGGCTTGTGTACTGACTCCACACCGCGTTAACAGCAGATGAACGACCAGTCGAGGGTCTTTGGGCCCGCTGGCTTGAAGTGATCGACACGATGAAGAAGAAGAGAGCCGCTCATGGACTTCCTTCGCCCCGCCAGCTGGGAGGAGGCGCTCGCCGCTAAGGCCGAGTACCCCTCAGCTGTGCCGATTGCGGGTGGCACCGACGTGATGGTCGAGATCAACTTCGACCACCGTCGGCCGGAGTACCTTCTGGACCTGAACCGCATCGGTCTCCTGCGGGAGTGGGAGGTCGGCGAGGATGTGGTCCGGCTCGGCGCTTCCGTCCCGTACACGCAGATCATGGAGAACCTCCGCACGGAGCTTCCCGGTCTCGCGCTCGCCTCGCACACGGTCGCGTCCCCGCAGATCCGCAACCGCGGCGGCGTCGGCGGCAACCTCGGTTGCGCCTCGCCGGCCGGTGACTCGCACCCCGCGCTGCTCGCGGCCGGTGCCCAGGTCGAGGTGGAGTCCGTACGCGGCTCCCGCCTCATCCCGATCGACGAGTTCTACACCGGTGTGAAGCGCAACGCGCTCGCCGCGGACGAACTGATCAAGACCGTCCACATCGACAAGGCGGACGGTCCCCAGCAGTACTCCAAGGTCGGCTCGCGCAACGCGATGGTCATCGCGGTCTGCGCGTTCGGTCTGGCACTGCACCCGCAAACCCGCACGGTCCGCACCGGCATCGGATCGGCCGCGCCGACCCCGATCCGCGCGAAGGCCGCCGAGGAGTTCCTGAACGCCGCGCTCGAAGAGGGCGGCTTCTGGGAATCCGGCAAGGTCATCACCCCGTCGATCGCCAAGCAGTTCGGTGACCTCGCCTCCGGCGCGGCCAACCCGATCGACGACGTCCGCGGCACGGCGAAGTACCGCCGTCACGCGGTCGGCATCATGGCTCGCCGCCAGCTCGTCTGGACCTGGGAGCAGTACCGCGGTACCGGAAACGGCCGCTCGCTTGAAGGGGCTGCGTAATCATGCGCGTCAATTTCACTGTCAACGGCCGTCCGCAGGAAGCCGACGACGTCTGGGAGGGCGAGTCCCTCCTCTACGTCCTGCGCGAGCGCATGGGGCTGCCGGGTTCGAAGAACGCCTGTGAGCAGGGCGAGTGCGGTTCCTGCACCGTCCGTCTCGACGGCGTGCCGGTCTGTTCGTGTCTGGTCGCGGCCGGTCAGGTCGAGGGCCGCGACGTCGTGACCGTCGAGGGCCTGGCGGAGTTCGCCAAGCAGCGCCAGGAGCACGGCCACGGCGGTGCGTGCGGCACCGGCGGCGGCTGCGGCGGCAAGGGCGGCGTCTCCCTGGACGCGGCCAAGCAGTGGCAGGCCAAGCCCGCTGACTCGCAGACCGGCGAGGGCGTCGAGCTCTCCACCATCCAGCAGGCGTTCATCGACGCCGGCGCCGTCCAGTGCGGTTTCTGCACCCCGGGCCTCCTGGTCCAGGCCGACGCGCTGCTGGAGGAGAACTCCTCCCCGTCCGACCAGGACATCCGTGAGGCCCTGTCCGGCAACCTCTGCCGCTGCACGGGTTACGAGAAGATCCTCGACGCGGTCCGCCTCGCGGCCGCCCGTCAGGGAGAGGCGGTCTGACCATGGCTCAGAACACCCGCACCGTGCCCGCAGGCGCTCCGACGAACGTCAGCCAGAAGCACACCAAGGGCGGCATCGGCGAGTCCACGCTGCGCCCCGACGGCACCCTCAAGGTGACCGGCGAGTTCGCGTACTCCTCGGACATGTGGCACGAGGACATGCTGTGGGGCCAGACCCTGCGCAGCACCGTGGCCCACGCCGAGATCGTCTCCATCGACATCTCCGAGGCCCTGGCGATGCCGGGCGTCTACTCGGTGCTGACGTACGACGACCTGCCCGCCGAGATGAAGAACTACGGCCTGGAGATCCAGGACACGCCGGTTCTCGCCCACGGCCGGGTGCGCCACCACGGTGAGCCGGTCGCCCTCGTGGCCGCCGACCACCCGGAGACCGCCCGCCGCGCGGCCGCCAAGATCAAGATCGAGTACAAGGAGCTGCCGCTCGTCACGGACGAGGCCTCCGCCCTCGCCCCCGACGCGCCGCTGATCCACGAGGGCCGCGACGACCACCACATCGGTCACGTCCCGCACCCGAACATCGTGCACCGCCAGCCGATCATCCGCGGCAACGTGGAAGAGGCCCGCAAGCGCGCCGACGTCATCGTCGAGGGCGAGTACACCTTCGGCATGCAGGACCAGGCCTTCCTCGGCCCGGAGTCCGGTCTGGCCGTGCCGTCCGAGGACGGCGGCGTCGAGCTGTACGTCGCCACCCAGTGGCTGCACTCGGACCTCGGGCAGATCGCTCCGGTCCTGGGCCTGCCGCCGGAGAAGGTGCGCATGACGCTCTCGGGCGTCGGCGGTGCCTTCGGCGGCCGCGAGGACATCTCGATGCAGATCCACGCGTGCCTCCTGGCCCTGGCCACGCAGAAGCCGGTCAAGATCGTCTACAACCGGTTCGAGTCCTTCTTCGGCCACGTGCACCGCCACCCGGCGAAGCTCCACTACGAGCACGGCGCGACCAAGGACGGCAAGCTCACGCACATGAAGTGCCGCATCGTCCTGGACGGCGGCGCCTACGCGTCCGCTTCCCCGGCGGTCGTGGGCAACGCGTCCTCCCTCTCGGTGGGTCCGTACGTCCTGGAGGACGTGGACATCGAGGCGATCGCGCTCTACACGAACAACCCGCCCTGCGGCGCGATGCGCGGCTTCGGCGCCGTCCAGGCCTGCTTCGCCTACGAGGCCCAGATGGACAAGCTCGCGGCGAAGCTGGGCATGGACCCGGTCGAGTTCCGCCAGCTGAACGCCATGGAGATGGGCACGGTCATGCCGACCGGCCAGGTCGTGGACGCCCCGGCGCCCGTCGCCGAGCTGCTGCGCCGGGTCAAGGCCCGTCCGCTGCCGCCCGAGCGCCAGTGGGAGACCGCGGGCGAGGGCGCGGACGTCCGCGCGCTGCCCGGCGGCCTCTCCAACACCACCCACGGCGAGGGCGTCGTCCGCGGCGTCGGCTACGCGGTCGGCATCAAGAACGTCGGCTTCTCCGAGGGCTTCGACGACTACTCGACCGCCCGCGTGCGGCTGGAGGTCATCAACGGCGAGGCCGTCGCGATGGTCCACACGGCCATGGCGGAGGTCGGCCAGGGCGGCATCACCGTCCACGCGCAGATCGCCCGTACCGAGCTGGGCGTCACGCAGGTGACCATCCACCCGGCCGACACGCAGGTCGGCTCCGCCGGTTCCACGTCCGCCTCGCGGCAGACGTACATGACCGGTGGCGCGGTGAAGAACACCTGTGAGGCCGTCCGCGAGGCGCTCCTGGAAATCGGCCGCCGCAAGAACGGCTCCTACCACCCCGCGTGGGCCACCGCCGAGCTGCTGCTCGAAGGCGGCAAGATCGTCACCGACGGCGGCGAGGTCCTCGCGGACATCGCCGAGATCCTCGGGGACGAGGCGATCGACCTCGAACTCGAGTACCGCCACCACCCGACCGTCCCCTTCGACCTGGTCACCGGCCAGGGCAACGGGCACGTCCAGTACACCTTCGCCGCGCACCGCGCGGTGGTCGAGGTGGACACCGAGCTGGGCCTGGTCAAGGTCGTCGAACTGGCGACCGCCCAGGACGTCGGCAAGGCGCTGAACATGCTCTCCGTGGTCGGCCAGATCCAGGGCGGCACCACGCAGGGCCTCGGCGTGGCGATCATGGAAGAGATCATCGTGGACCCGAAGACCGCGAAGGTGCGCAACCCCTCCTTCACGGACTACCTGATCCCGACGATCCTCGACACCCCGACCATCCCGGTCGACGTCCTGGAGCTCGCCGACCCGAAGGCCCCCTACGGCCTGCGCGGCATGGGCGAGGCCCCGACCCTCTCGTCCACCCCGGCCGTCATCGCGGCGATCCGGGCGGCGACGGGTCTGGACATCACCAAGACCCCGATCCGGCCCGAGGCGCTCACCGGCACCCTCTAGGGTCCGGTCCCGCCGGGACCCAAGCTCTCCGGGCGGTGTGGCACGGGAACGTCACACTTGCCAGTCGCACCGCCCGGAGTACGACGTACCGCACCGCTCGCGGTCCGCTTCCCCCCGCAGTACGCAGCACCCGCAGCACCCGCTCCACCGCAGCACCCGCTCCACCGCAGTACCCGCCCCACCCGCAGTACCCGCTTCACCCCGCAGTACCAGTGGTAACGAAGGAGCCGCGGCATCCGCGGCTCACGCGCTTCGTCTCGGGCCGTCCCCCGGGTCGTGCAGCCAAACGCACCATCCCAAATCCCGCGTCTCCAATCTTCATGCGGGTGCCCCTTTGAACCTTGGGAGTTAGGCACCATGACCCAGTCGTCTGTGGAGCCCAAGACCACCGCGGAAGAGGCCGGCGACGGCTCTCTCACCCCCGCCGGGCGGTCTTGGCTCGACCGGTACTTTCACATAACGCACAGAGGATCCACCGTCTCGCGCGAAGTGCGCGGCGGTGTCACCACCTTCATGGCGATGGCGTACATCCTCCTGCTGAATCCCCTGATCCTCTCCGGCAAGGACGTCGCGGGCGACACCCTCAGCCAGAAGGCGCTGATCACGGCCACGGCCTTCGCCGCCGCCGTGACCACCCTCCTGATGGGCTTCGTAGGCAAGGTGCCGCTGGCCCTCGCGGCCGGCCTCTCCGTGTCCGGTGTGCTCTCCTCGCAGGTCGTACCGAACATGACCTGGCCGCAGGCCATGGGCATGTGCGTGATGTACGGCGTGGTGATCATGCTCCTGGTCGTCACCGGCCTCCGCGAAATGATCATGAACGCGATCCCCCTCGCGCTCAAGCACGCCATCACCATGGGCATCGGCATGTTCGTCGCCCTCATCGGCCTCGTGAAGGCCGGCTTCGTGGGCCACGGCTCCGAATTCGGGCCGCCCGTGAGCCTGGGCGCGACCGGCGAACTCGCCGGCTGGCCCGTCCTGATCTTCGCCGTGACCCTGCTGACCATCTTCATGCTGCAGGCACGCAAGGTGCCCGGCGCGATCCTGATCGGCATCGTCTCCGGCACCGTCCTCGCCGTCATCCTGAACGCGGTGGCGGACATCGACCCCAAGGCCTGGCGCAGCGGCGCCCCGGAGCTGTCCGGCTCCGCGGTGTCCATGCCCGACTTCTCGCTCTTCGGCAAGGTCGAGTTCGGCGGCTGGGGCGACGTCGGCGTGATGACGGTCGGCATGATCGTCTTCACCCTGGTGCTGGCCGGCTTCTTCGACGCGATGGCCACCATCATCGGCGTCGGCACCGAGGCCAAGCTCGCCGACGACAAGGGCCGCATGCCGGGCCTGTCCAAGGCGCTGTTCATCGACGGTGCCGGCGGCGCCATCGGCGGCGTCGCGGGCGGCTCCGGCCAGACCGTGTTCGTCGAGTCCGCGACCGGCGTCGGCGAGGGCGCCCGTACCGGCTTCGCCTCCGTCATCTCGGGCCTGCTCTTCGCGGCCTGCCTCTTCTTCACCCCCATCACCCAGATCGTCCCGGGTGAGGTCGCCTCGGCCGCCCTGGTCGTCATCGGCGCGATGATGATGCAGAACGCCCGCCACGTGGACTGGTCCGACACGGCCACCGCCATCCCGGTCTTCCTGACCGTCGTGCTCATGCCCTTCACCTACTCGATCACGGCCGGTGTCGCCGCCGGCGTCATCGCCTACGTCGCCATCAAGGTGGCCCAGGGCAAGGCCCGCGAGATCGGCGGGTTCATGTGGGCACTTACGGTGATCTTCGTGATCTTCTACGCGCTCCACCCGATCGAGGGCTGGCTCGGCGTCAGCTGAGCCACCCGGGTCGGGCGTACGACTCCTGACCCTCCACGCCATCCCGTCACCGGACACCGAACCTCCGAGGAGGCCGCAATGCTGGACATCGCCGAAGAACTCAGCCGGTGGGTCGAGCAGGGACGCGACTTCGCCGTCGCCACGGTCGTGGCGGTCGGCGGCAGCGCGCCCCGGCAGCCCGGTGCGGCCCTCGCCGTCGACGGCGAGGGCACTGCGATCGGTTCGGTTTCCGGCGGTTGCGTGGAGGGTGCGGTGTACGAGCTGTGCCGGCAGGCGCTGGAAGACGGGAAGACCGTCCAGGAGCGCTTCGGGTACAGCGACGACGATGCCTTCGCCGTGGGTCTGACCTGCGGCGGAATCATCGACATCCTGGTGACTCCGCTCCCCGTGGGGTCACCCGCCCGGGCGGTCTTCGAGGCCGCGCTGGCCGCCGCCGCCGGGGGTGAGGCCGCCGCGGTCGCCCGGATCGCGGACGGTCCGGCCGAGCTGATGGGCCGGGCGATCCTGGTCCGCCCCGAGGGGCCCCACGAGGGCACCCTGGGCGGCCATCCGGAGCTGGACCGCACGGTCGCCGAGGAGGCGCGCGCCATGCTGGACGCGGGGCGGACCGGGACGCTGGAGATGGGGGCCGACGGTGGGCTGTGCGGGCGTCCGGTCACCGTGCTGGTGGAGTCGAGCGTGCCGGCGCCGCGGATGATCGTGTTCGGGGCGATCGATTTCGCTTCGGCTCTGGTGCGGGTGGGGAAGTTCCTCGGGTACCACGTGACGGTGTGCGACGCGCGGCCGGTGTTCGCCACGTGGAACCGTTTCCCCGAGGCCGATGAGATCGTGGTGGACTGGCCGCACCGGTATCTGGCGGCCACCGGTGTGGATGCCCGTACGGTGCTGTGCGTGCTGACGCACGATGCGAAGTTCGACGTACCGCTGCTGGAACTGGCGCTGCGGCTGCCCGTGGCCTATGTGGGTGCGATGGGTTCGCGGCGTACGCACGAGGACCGCAACGCGCGGCTGCGGGAGGTGGGTGTGACCGAGCGGGAGCTGGCCCGGCTGCGTTCGCCCATCGGTCTGGATCTGGGGGCGCGTTCCCCGGAGGAGACCGCGCTGTCCATCGCGGCGGAGATCGTCGCCATCCGGCGCGGCGGCAGCGGACGCGCCCTCACCGGCGCCCACACACCGATCCACCACGACGGCTCCGCCCCCGTGGTCGGCCGGATAGGCGCCGTCGCCTGACAGGGTGAGCCGCGGGACTGACGCAAGGGCCTGACCCCCTGGGGGTTGCGCCCTTTGACCGTGGGGCCTATTTTACCGGCCGGTAACAGCGCCTTTTCCCCACGGAGTTGAGCGAATGTCCCGGACCTCCTCGTTACGCGTCCTCGCGGCCGTCAGCGCCCTGGCCGCCGCCCTGCTCACGGCGGGCCCGGCGCCCGCGGCCGCCACCGCCACCGCCGACCCGGCCCTGCGCGAGGTGCTCTTCGTCGGGAACAACTGGGAGGGCACCGCCGATGTCCTCGCCTCGACCGGCAGCCTCGGCAAGGTCGGCCGGATCAACGTGATCCCGGACAAGGAGGAGCGGCTGCGGGAGATCTACCTGAACCCCGTGAAGCTCGGTTTCTTCCTGGGGATCCGCGGCACCGCCGGTGAGGGCCACGACCAGTTCGTGGACGACATGTACACCACCCCGGACGGCAGCGCCGTGGTCGTCTCCCGCCCCAGCTTCGCCGATGTCGTCTCCGTCGACGTGCGCACCGGGCGGCTCAACTGGCGCTTCCCGGTGGCGGGTTACCGGGCCGACCACATGGCGGTCTCGCCGGACGGCAGCCGGGTCGCCGTCTCCGCCTCCACCGCCAACACCGTGCACGTCCTCGACATCGCCACCGGCCGCCAGCTCGGCTCCTTCGCCACCGGCGACAAACCGCACGAGAACACCTTCACGCACGACGGCCGCTACCTGTGGAACAGCTCCATCGGGGACGTGACCTCCGCCCTCGACGCGTCCTGGCTGGACTGGACGAAGGGCGACCGGAAGATCACCGTCGTCGACACGCAGACCTTCCGCACGGTCCGCGTCATCGACATGCGCGAGCGCCTCGACGCCTTCGGCCGACCGGACCTCTCCGACGCGATCCGCCCCATGTCGTTCAGCCCCGACGAGTCGAAGCTCTACTTCCAGGTCTCCTTCTTCAACGGGTTCCTGGAGTACGACGTGGCCACCGACAAGATCACCCGGATCAAGACCCTCCCCACCAACCCGGCCACCAACACCGACCGCACGACCTGGGTCAACGACTCCCGTCACCACGGCATGTCGATGAGCCCCGACGGTGCCAAGCTCTGCATCGCGGGAACCATGGACGACTACGCCACGGTCGTGGACCGGGCGACCCTCGCCGAGGGCCCGCTGGTGGCCGCCGACAAGCCGTACTGGGCCACCGTCGACGGTGACGGCACCGGCTGCGTGATCTCCGAGAGCGGCGCCGACCGGGTCACGGCCATCGACTTCGCCACCGGGACCAAGCGGGTCTCCGTCCCCGTCGGTGACCACCCCCAGCGGGTCCGGCTCGGCCACGTCCCGGCGGGCTGGACGGGCCCGGCCGCCCGCTGATCCGTCCGGCCGCCCGCTGAGCCGTACGCCCCGGTGCGCGGGGCGGTCCGTACGCGGGGCGCGCCGGTCCGTACGCGGGGGGCGCGCCGATCCGTACGGGCGCCCCGCGCGCCGGACCGTACGCGCCCGGCGCGCGGTGATCCCTGCGCCCGGCGCGCGCTCCGTCCCGGCCCGCCCCCGCCGTACGCCCACGCGCGCGACCCGCACGGGTTGCTCCGTACCGCCGCCCGGGTAACCGCCCTTGACCCGGGCGGCGCGGCTGCGCGAGCGTCGCCGGGCATGCGCCACCGACACCTCGCCCGCACGGGCCTGCTCGTCGCCGTCCTCGCCGCGCTCACCGCGCCGGCGTCCGCGACCGCCCGCACCGCCCCGCCGCCCCTCACCGCGCCCGCAGCGGTCCGGGCCGCCACCGGCCACGGCCGGACGCTCTTCGTGCCCCCCGCCCACCCCGGAGCCGCCGTCCAGGCGCGGGAACTGGCCGCCGCCGGCCACCTCCGGGAGGCCGCCGGGATCACCGCCATGGCCGCCACCCCGCACGCCGTCTGGCTCGGCGACCAGAGCCCCGCCCGCGCGGAAGCCGAGGCGCGGGCCGTCACCGAGGCCGCCGCCGGACAGGGGGCGCTGCCCGTGCTGGTCCTCTACAACGTGCCCGGGCGGGACTGCGGGCAGTACTCCGCGGGCGGCGCCAGGGACGGCGCGGCCTACCGCGCCTGGGTCGACGCGGTCGCCCGCGGCATCGGCGACCGCCCGGCGAGCGTGATCCTGGAGCCCGACTCGCTGGCCCTGCTGCCGCGGGAATGCGCCCCCGCGACGGGCGGCGCCGACGGCGCGGCCGTCCGCTCCGCGGAGGAGACGGCCGGACGCCGGACCGCCGCCCGCCTCGCGCAGATCGGGTACGCCGCCCGCGTCCTGGAGGCCGGGCCCGCCACCGCCGTGTACCTCGACGCGGGACACGCGGCCTGGCACCCCGTGCACACCATCGTCCCCCGACTGCGGCAGGCGGGGATCGCGGCCGCCACCGGCTTCGCCGTCAACGTCGCCCACTACCAGTCGGACGAGGCCACCAGCTGGTTCGCCACCCTCGTCTCCGCCTGCCTCGCCCACGTCGAGACCGGCGGCCTCGCCACCGACTGCCCCGACCAGTGGCGTCCGCGCGCCGAGGCCCGCGCCTGGCTCGCCACGCACCCCGGCACCGCCGCCCGGGCCCGGATGAAGCACTACGTCAGCGACACCAGCCGCAACGGCAGGGGCGCCTGGACCGCACCTGCGGGCCGGTACCGCGACCCGCAGGACTGGTGCAACCCGCCCGGCCGGGGCCTCGGCGCCCGCCCCACCACCGCCACCGGCGACCCGCTGGAGGACGCCCGGTTCTGGATCAAAACCCCGGGCGCCTCGGACGGCGCCTGCCTGCGCGGCACCGCGGGCCCGCTGGACCCCGAACGCGGGACCGCCGGACCCCCGGCCGGTGACTGGTTCCCGCAGCAGGCGCTCGAACTCGTCAGGCGGGCGAATCCAGCCATTTTGCGGTGACCGGTCCATCCGTGAGCGATTAGTCTCCCGATCATGGCGGACATGCGGGCGGAGCGGAGCGGAGACAAGACGGTGGAGATTCGTGAGGTGCCCGAGTCCGATGTGGACCGGGCCCTGGAACTCGCGTACATGGTCTTCCACGACCGCCCCGCGAAGGAAGTGCGCGCGCACCACCGCACGATGCTGCTCGGCTGCGAGCGGCTCGCCGCCTACGACGGGGACGCGCTGGTCGGTTTCATGGCCGCGCACCGCTTCCGGCTCTCGGTGCCCGGGGCGGACCTGCCCTGTCCCGGGATCACCTTCGTCTCCGTCGCCCCCACCCACCGGCGGCGCGGCGTGCTCACCGCGCTGATGGAGGAGATGCTGCGCCGCACGGCCGACTCCGGGCGCCCCGTCGCCGCGCTCTGGGCCTCCGAATCCCTCATCTACGGCCGTTTCGGCTACGGTTCGGCGACCCAGGGCGCCACCATCGAGATCGACTCGACCCGCCCGCTCGCCCTGCGCGTCGGCCCCGACGGGCGCCCGCTGCGCCTGATCGACCCGGCGGACGCGCCGGACGTGCTCGGCCCCCACCACGAGGCCTCCCGCGCCCGGCGCGCCGGACGTCCCACCCGCGACGCCTACCGCTGGCGCGAGGAATGGCTGCGCGAGGAGGACGAGGAGGACGAGGAGCTCAGCCCGCCGCGGATCATCGCGCTGGGGGAGGCGGGGGAGCCGCTCGCCGGATACGTCCTCTACCGCACGAAGCCGGAGGGGGACGGCGGGCCCCTCAAGGCCCCCGGACTGGTCCGGGTCGACGAGCTGGAGGCGGACACCCCGGCCGTGGCCGCCGCCCTGTGGAGCTGCCTGGCCGCCCTGGACCTGACCGGGAGGGTGGTCGCCCACAACCGCCCGCTGGACGATCCCCTGCTGCACTTCGCCGCCGACCGCGACCAGGTACGGGTGACCGGCCAGTACCCGGCGCTGTGGCTGCGGCTGGTCGACGTACGCGCGGCGCTGACCGCGCGGTCGTGGGCGGCGCCCGTCGACCTCGTGCTGGAGGTGGCCGACGGGCGCCTGCCCGCCAACGCGGGCCGGTTCCGGCTGGCGGCGGGGCCGGACGGGGCGGCGTACGAGACCACCGGGGCGGCCGCGGACCTGGCGCTCGACGTCCGCGACCTGGCGGCCTGCTACCTCGGCGGGACCCGGGTCGCGGAACTGGTGCGCGCGGGCCTCGTCGAGGAACGCACACCGGGTGCGGCGGCCGCCCTGGACGACGCCCTGCGGACGGGTGTCCTGCCGCACACCTCCGACGAGTTCTAGGGGGTCGGCGCGGCCCGCAGTGCGTCGATCGCCCTGACCGCGGACATCCCGAAGTCCGCACCGAGCCGGGGGAAGACCGAGGTGCCCGCCGCCCCGGAGGCGCCGGTGAACCCGGGACCCGGGCCCTGCGGCAACGCGTGCAGGTCCTCCGCGCGGTAACGCTTCACCTTCTGGTGCCAGTTGAGGATGCCCGCGAGCCAGTCCTGGAGCTCGTGGACATAGGCGTCGAGTCCGGCCCGGGCCTGCGCGTCGAGCTTCCAGTCGTCGTAGAGGAGCGGCAGCTGGGTGCGCGCGATGTGCTCGAACTCCTCGGTGCGCTGCGCCTGGAGGGCGTGGCAGATGTGCAGGGCCCGGGGGTAGTCGATGTCGAAGAAGTTCCGGGTGACGAGCACGTAGTTGTGCACCTCGCCCTCGACCTCGATCTCCTTCTGGTAGGAGAAGATGTCGTTGATCAGGCACGCCGCGTCGGCCGCGGCGTTCTCCAGGGACCGGATGATCCCCGACCGGTAGATGTCCTCCGGGATGCCGCGGCCGGCCTGTCCGAGCCGGCACAGGTACATCGTGAGGTTGCTGCCGAAGGTGGCGCGGCGCATCTCGGCGTAGTCGACGGGGTCCGGGATCCGGTTCAGGATCTGGTTCTCCACCTCCCACAGCCAGCTCGACATCATGTCCACCAGCGTGGCCCGGAACTCGCCGCGCACCGTCTCGTCCATGTCGGCCGCGGTCCGCAGCCACAGGTCGGCGAGCCCGCGCTCCATGGCGGTCACCGGCACCAGCGCCTCGGCGGGATCCACCGGGATCATGCCGATCAGCCGCGCGGTGGCCGCCTTGGCGGCGGTCAGGTTCTTGGGGTGCGCGAAGGCCACGGGGTAGTAATCGTCCCCGTACGTTCCCCAGCTCAGCCAGCACGCGTTCAGCGCGAGGGCTTCGGGCGTGGCGTCCGGGTCGATCCCGGCGGAGCAGAGCGCGAAGTCGTAGCCCCGGAACTTCTCTTCGGTCCAGATGGCGGAAGCGGGATCGCCCGGCTGCGGTTCGAGCATGCCCATCCGGTGGCACCAGGCCACCGACTCCTCCAGCGCGTGGGCGTGGTGGGGGCTGAGTTCGAGCGGGAAGGGCATGCGGATGTCCGGGATCACGGACGGGCCGGTGCGCTCGAAGGGGACGTGGGTGAAGCTGCGACGGCGCAGGTCGTGGGCGCGCGGGGCGAACACCGAGCGGACGTCCAGGGCGGTGGTGCCGAGCCCGGAGGGCAGGAAGGGCAGGGTGAGCGGAGTGGTGGACCGCGCTTCCTTGTTCATGTAGCGGCTGGAGACCATGTGCCACTCGTGGCCGCCGGACTGCCAGTCCTGCAGGCCCTTCGTGTAGGCGAGGACCGCCGCGATCTCGGCCGGATCCAGGGCGTGGTCGGCGAAGAGCTGGGGGAGTTCGGCGAGCGCGGTGTGCTCGAACTGCTGGAGCCGCGAGGTGAGCAGGTCGTTGGAGGCCTCGGCGGCCTCCTGGGTGGTGCAGTCCAGGAAGGTCTCCAGCACCAGGATGGCGTTGGACAGCTCGCCTTCGTCGGCCACCTCGCGCTGGTAGCTGAAGATGTCGTTCCGGATGTGCACGGCGTCGGAGAAGGCGTCGCGCAGCACGCCGAGCGGGCGCGAGTGCGCGATCCGGGCGGGCACCTCGGCCGACACGTACTCGATCAGACCCGCGGACCAGGGGGCGCCGCCCACCTTGCGGCGCATCTCGATGTACTCCAGCGGGTTCGCGATCCGCCCGATGTTGATGTTGGCGAGTTCCCACATCGACTCGTTGAGCAGGTTCCTGGTGCTCACGGAGAACCGCTCGCGCCAGGCCATCGACATGTGGGGGACGGTCCGGGCCCACAGATCGGCCAGGCCCGCCTCCACCGGGTTCGTGGCCTCGGGGAAGCCGTCGGCGAGGTCCATGGGCATGAAGGCGGCGAGCCGGTCGAGGTAGTCCTTGGCGCCGTCGCGGTCCTGGGAGCGCTTGTACATCTCCAGGAAGTGGTCGTCGAAGAAGAAGACCCACACGTACCAGTCGGTGACGAGCGAGAGGGCCTCGCTGTCGCAGTCCGGGTGGGTGTAGGAGCAGAGCAGCGCGTAGTCGTGCGAATCCAGGTCGTGCTCCTCCCAGACCCCGGACCCCTCCAGCATCCCGAACGTGCGCGCCCACTGCTTGGTGTGGGCGCGCGCGGATTCGAGGTGGGGGTTCAGGCGCGCCGGATACGGCACGTAGAAGTCCGGCAGTTGGAACGGCTGCGTCACGGGAGGCTCGGCCTTTCGTCAGGGCGTGCGGGGGTGCGGATCCGGCGGCGCCCCCGCACGAGGTCAGCAGGGCCCTACCCCTGATGCCGGTCGGATAAGGGGTAGTTCACTTCTTCAGGTGACACGTGCGGGGTTCGGTGGCGCGGGCGGGCGCGATGTGGTGGGGACCCGGGACGGTGGTGGGCGGGGCTCGGCGGGGAGGGGCGGGCATGATGGGTGGGGGCGTGCTACGGGGGCCCGGTGGCGGGTGTCCGGATTCGGGGCCGGGGCCATGGAAGAAGGGGGAGTGCTCGTGTCGTATCTGTACCGAGGGGTTGGCAGGGTCGTGGGGGCGGCCGGGCTGGTGCTGCTCGTCGCGGTGGGGGCGGCGGGGCCGGCGGGAGCGGTGGGTGTGGTGAATGTGGCGGGTGTGGCGGGTCCGCTGGAGTTCCCGCGGGCCGACGACGGGCCGCGGCTCGGCTTCTCCGGGGCCACCACCCTCCAGATCGAGACGGGTGAGCGGGTCTACGTCGGCCTCGAAGGGATGCCCGAGGGCTGGAAGGAGGCCGTCGTCTCCTCGCCCGCGCTGGCGGAGCCGGTTCCGTTCGTCCCCGCGCCCGGGGGGCCGCCGGGCACCGGCCAGGTCGCCGATCCGGCGCACACCTACCTCGTCCGCGCCGGCATCGCCCCCGGCACGTACCCCGTCGCAGTGAGCAGTGGGGGACGTACGGTCGCCACCGACCGGATCACGGTCGTCGCGCCGGGAGCGGCGTACATCAGCCGGTTCGCCTTCGGCCCGAGGGAGGACTTCCTGGGCGGCAGCGACTCGACGCCCGTCCGGCCGGGCGCGGAGGCCCGCATCGTCCTCACCGACTACCGGCCCGCGGACGGCGAGAAGACCGTGGTGGTCACCTCGCCCGTCTTCGCCGGTCCGGTGACGCTCCGCCGGGACGGTCCGGACGACCCCGGCTGCAAGTGCGACGACGGCGGCACCGTCTACGCGGGGCACGCCCGGGTCCGCGCCGGCACGGCGGTGGGGACGTACCCCATGACCGCCGTCAGCCATCACGGCAAGGAGACCACCACCCGGCAGGTGACCATCGCCGGTGAGCGGGTGCCGGACACCCGCCCCTGGCTGATCGGCGGGATCGGGGCCGCCGTGCTCCTCGGGCTCTCGGCGGTGTTCCGGTCGGTGCTCGCCCGGCGCGGCCGCAAGGCGGCCGACCGGGCGTAACGGCTTCCGGGGGGCGCGGCGCACCCCGTCCGGGAGGGGGCGCGCGCGCCCCACCACCGCGGCATGCCATGGGCGCCGCGGCCCCCGGGACGTCACCCCGCGGGGGTCCCGGTGGTGTCCTGGTCCGGTGCGCAGGCGCTCTGCTGCGGGAGGACGGGCGGGCCGCCGTCGGCGCTCGCGTGCCCCCCGGCTTGCCCGTGCGGTCCCTGCTGCCCGTACTGTCCGGCCTGCATCCGGAACATCGCCGCGTAGCGGCCGCCGAGGGCCAACAGGTCTTCGTGGCCGCCCTGTTCGACCAGCCGTCCCTCGTGCAGCACGTAGATCACGTCGGCGTACCGCACCCCGGACATCCGGTGCGGCACCAGGACCACCGCCCGCTGCGGACCGGCCAGGCCGCGGATGCTGTCGAAGGCCGCGATCTCCGCCTCCGGGTCGAGCGCCGAGGTGGGCTCGTCCACGATCAGGACGCGGGCGTCGCGGTAGTGCGTGCGGGCCAGCCCGAACTTCTGCCACTGGCCGCCGGAGAGTTCCGACGCGCCCCGGAACACCCGGGCGAGCAGGGTCTCGTAGCCGTGCGGCAGCGACTCCACCACCCGGTCGGCCCCGGCGTACCGGGCGGCCGCGACCACCTCGGCGGCCCATTCGACCGAGCGGTCCGCCTCCGCCGGGTCCGGCCGGCCGATGGCGATGTTGGTAGCGGCGGTCACCGGCCAGCGCTCGAAGTCCTGGGTGAGCAGCGCCACCCGGTCGAAGACCGCAGCCCGGTCGGCCTCCCGGACCTCCACCCCGTCCCAGGTCAGCGTCCCCGTGTCGGGCAGGTGCAGCCCCGCCAGGACCTTGACGAGGGTGCTCTTGCCGGAGCCGTTCTCGCCGACCAGCGCGACGACGCTGCCCGCCTCGATGCTCAGCGAGATGTCCGTGAGCGCGGGCTCCGACCGATCCGGGTAGCTGAACCCGACCCCCGCGAGGCGGACCGTACCGAGGCGATCGGGCAGCGGCAGGCCGCCGGAGGGGATCGCGCGGCCCTCGGCGGCCTCGACGAAGCGGTCCAAGTCCCGTACGTACAGCGACTCTTCGTGCAGGGTGTTGGTGGTATCGACGAGCGCGCCGAGCGCGGCGGAGCCCGTCCGGACGGCGAGCACCGCGGTACCGGCCACCGCGAGGTCCATCCGGCCGCTCGCGATGAGCGCGCCCATCGCGGCGTACGTCACCAGCGCCGCGGCCCCGGACAGCGCGGCGGCCAGCAGTTCCGTGGCGGCCTTGTCCTTCGCGAGGCGGGTGGCCTCGGTCTCGGCGTGCTCGGCCATGGTGCGGTAGTGGCCGAGGAGATAGCGGCCGACGCCGTGGACCCGTACCTCCGCGGCGGACGTACGGCTGATCAGGAGCTGGCCGATCAGCCGGGCCGCGCGGACGTGCTCCACCCAGGTGATGACGGACAGGTAGCGCCGCTGCGCCACCCGCATCGCGCCCCAGCCGCGCGGGGCGGCGATCAGCACCAGCAGCGGCAGGAGCGCGGGATGCAGCACGGTGAGCACGCCGGCGGCGGCGACGAGCGAGAGCAGACCGTTGAGGGTGGCCACGCAGGCGCCGACCATCCGGCGGGCGGACGGCGGCCCCCACTGGGCGCTGTCGAGGAGCCTGCGGAACTCGCCGTCCTCGATGGCGTCGAGTTCCACGGTGATCGAGGCCTGCAAGTACCGCTCCGTGGCGGCCCGTTCGACCTTGGGTTCCAGCCGTCCGGCGGCAGCGGTGGACCGGGAGGCGAGGACGGCGCCCAGTACGGCGACCAGCGCGCCCAGGGCCAGGGCGGGCAGCGCGGAGTGCAGGCGGTCGGCGGGGCTGCCTCCGCCGAACAGGGTCCGCAGCACCTGGTTGACGACCAGCAGCCCGACGGCTGAGGTCAGCCCCTGGCCGGCCTCGGCGACGGCCACCGTCACCAGGGCGGCCCGGTCGGTGGCCCAGGCGAGCCGCAGCGTCCCGCCGACCATGCGGGGCATGGTCCGCAGGGTGCTCAGGAGCCGGCTCTCCAGCTGGGCGTAGTCGTGGCTGGCCCACCCGGCGTCGTAGCGCAGGGGGCCGCCGAAGAGCTGCCGCTCGCTGGCGGAGGCGGTCGGCCGCTCGGGCACGGAAGGCCGCCTAAGGAGCCTCATGCGCGCCCACCCCCCGCCGCGCCGCGTCCGCCCGGGCGGACGTCGGCGGAGCCGCTCCGCGGACCTTCGTGATCGAACACCACACGAACACGCTGAGCACGCACGGAACGCACGATTCCTCCCGAGATGACGCCACTGCGAACTGACGCCGCTAGAACGGCCCTGTTCAGGACAGGGTCACGACCGCCCGGGAGCTAATGCCCGCTCGAATGTGCGGAGTCGGAGCCACGCCCCAAGGCCCACCGGCTTCCCTCCCCGTGATCCGGCGTTCGAACCACCCGGACGATGCGCCACCCCCCAACGAGGGATTGCGCCGCGGCGGAAGACCCCGGAGGATCGGGGTCACGGCAACGGGCCCGCCCGGCCAGGTCTGGTGACCTGGGCGGATGGGCCCGTCAGCGTGCGGGAGAGGGGGAGCGTTACTCCGCTTCCGCCTCCAGGTTGCCTTCCGTGTCCAGGTACACCTGGCGCAGGGCTTCCAGCGTCGCCGCGTCCGGCTTTTCCCACATGCCGCGGGATTCCGCTTCCAGGAGGCGTTCGGCGATGCCGTGGAGGGCCCAGGGGTTGGCCTCCTCCAGGAAGGCGCGGTTCTCGGGGTCCAGGACGTACGTCTGCGTCAGCTTGTCGTACATCCAGTCGGCGATCACGCCGGTCGTGGCGTCGTAGCCGAACAGGTAGTCCACCGTCGCCGCCAGTTCGAAGGCGCCCTTGTAGCCGTGGCGGCGCATCGCCTCGATCCACTTCGGGTTGACCACGCGGGCGCGGAAGACGCGCGAGGTCTCCTCCACCAGGGTGCGGGTGCGGACCGTCTCCGGGCGGGTCGAGTCGCCGATGTACGCCTCGGGGGCCGTGCCGCGTAGGGCGCGGACGGTGGCGACCATGCCGCCGTGGTACTGGAAGTAGTCGTCCGAGTCGGCGATGTCGTGCTCGCGGGTGTCCGTGTTCTTGGCGGCCACCGTGATGCGCTTGTACGCGGTCTCCATCTCGGTGCGCGCGGAGCGGCCGTTCAGGCCGCGGCCGTAGGCGTAGCCGCCCCACACCGTGTAGACCTCCGCCAGGTCGGCGTCCGTGCGCCAGTCGCGGGAGTCGATCAGCTGGAGGATGCCCGCGCCGTACGTGCCCGGGCGCGAGCCGAAGATACGGGTGGTCGCGCGCCGTTCGTCGCCGTGTTCGGCCAGGTCCGCCTGGGCGTGGGCCCGGATGAAGTTCTGCTCCGCGGGCTCGTCCAGGCCCGCCGCCAGCCGTACCGCGTCGTCCAGCAGGCCGATGACGTGCGGGAACGCGTCGCGGAAGAAGCCCGAGATGCGCAGCGTGACGTCGATGCGCGGACGGCCCAGCTCCGCGAGCGGGACGGGCTCGACGCCCGTCACGCGCCGCGAGGCCTCGTCCCACACCGGGCGGACGCCGAGCAGCGCCAGCGCCTCGGCCACGTCGTCGCCCGCGGTGCGCATGGCGCTCGTTCCCCACAGGGACAGGCCGACGGAGGCGGGCCACTCGCCGTTGTCCGTGCGGTAGCGGGTCAGCAGCGAGTCCGCGAGGGCCTGGCCGGTCTCCCACGCGAGGCGGGAGGGGACGGCCTTCGGGTCCACGGAGTAGAAGTTGCGGCCGGTGGGCAGGACGTTGACCAGCCCGCGCAGCGGCGAACCGGACGGGCCCGCCGGGACGAAGCCGCCCGCCAGCGCGTGCACCGCGTGGGTCAGCTCGTCCGTCGTGGCCGCCAGGCGCGGGACCACCTCGGTCGCGGCGAAGGCGAGGATGTCCGCGACGCCGGCCGGGTGGCCCTCGGCGACCGCGGCGACGGCCGAAGGGGCCCAGTCGGCCGCCTCCATGGCCTCGACGAGGGTGCGGGCCACGGCCTCCACCTCGTCGGCCGAGGTCCGGGTGGGCGCGGCCTCGTCCAGGCCGAGCGCCTCGCGCAGGCCCGGAAGCGCCGTCGTACCGCCCCAGATCTGGCGGGCGCGCAGGATGGACAGGACCAGGTTGACGCGGTCCGGGCCGGCCGGGGCGCCGCCCAGCACGTGCAGGCCGTC
This sequence comes from Streptomyces sp. NPDC006529, assembly GCF_040611795.1. Lineage (NCBI taxonomy): Bacteria > Bacillati > Actinomycetota > Actinomycetes > Kitasatosporales > Streptomycetaceae > Streptomyces > Streptomyces sp. NPDC006529. Next base: position 206,698 of record NZ_JBEXPB010000005.1, read on the forward strand.
GCGGATCTGCGCGTCCTTGACCTCGCAGAGCCAGCCGTCGACGTGCAGCAGGAAGTCGTCGAAGCCGTCGTCGTCCGGGCGGGCCTCCAGGCCCAGGTCGTGGTCGAGCTTCGCGGCCTGGATCAGGGTCCAGATCTGGGCTCGGATCGCGGGCAGCTTGGCCGGGTCCATGGAGGAGATCTGCGCGTACTCGTCCAGGTGCTGCTCCAGGCGCGCGATGTCGCCGTACGACTCCGCGCGGGCCATCGGCGGCACCAGGTGGTCGACCAGGGTCGCGTGCACGCGGCGCTTGGCCTGGGTGCCCTCGCCCGGGTCGTTGACCAGGAACGGGTAGACGAGCGGGAGGTCGCCGAGCGCGGCGTCCGGCGCACAGGAGGCGGAGAGGCCGGCGTTCTTGCCGGGCAGCCACTCCAGGTTGCCGTGCTTGCCCAGGTGGATCATGGCGTCGGCGCCGAAACCGCCGTCCTCGGCCGCGGCCTGGATCCAGCGGTAGGCGGCGAGGTAGTGGTGCGAGGGCGGGAGGTCCGGGTCGTGGTAGATCGCGATCGGGTTCTCGCCGAAGCCGCGCGGCGGCTGGATGAGGATGAGCAGGTTCCCGCGGCGCAGCGCCGCCAGCACGATGTCGCCGTCGGGGTCGCCGCCGGCCGCGGTGCGCGAGCGGTCCAGGAACATGTTGCCGGGCGCCTGCCCCCAGTGCTCCTCGACGCCTTCGCGCAGCTCGCCGGGGAGCGTGGCGTACCAGCGGCGGTAGTCGGCGGCCGGGATCCGGACCGGGTTGCGGGCCAGCTGCTCCTCGGTGAGCCAGTCCTGGTCGTGGCCGCCGGCCTCGATCAGCGCGCGGATCAGCTCGTCCCCGTCGCCGGAGACCAGACCGGGGATCTCCTCGGCCGGGCCGAAGTCGTAGCCCTCCGCGATCAGGCGGCGCAGCAGTGCGACGGCGCTGGCGGGGGTGTCGAGACCGACGGCGTTGCCGATGCGGGAGTGCTTGGTGGGGTACGCGGAGAGGACGAGCGCGATCCGCTTCTCGGCGTTCGGGGTGTGCCGCAGCCGGGCGTGGCGTACGGCGATGCCCGCGACGCGGGCGGCCCGCTCGGGATCGGCGACGTACGCCGGGAGGCCGTCCTCGTCGATCTCCTTGAAGGAGAACGGGACGGTGATCAGCCGGCCGTCGAACTCCGGTACCGCGACCTGGCTGGCCGAGTCGAGCGGGGACAGGCCCTCGTCGCTCTCCTGCCACGTCTCGCGGGAACCGGTCAGGCACAGCGCCTGCAGGATCGGTACGTCGAGGGCGGCGAGCGCGCCCGCGTCCCACGACTCGTCGTCGCCGCCCGCCGAGGCCTCGGCGGGGCGGGTGCCGCCCGCCGCCAGGACCGTGGTCACGATGGCGTCCGCCGTCGCCAGCTCCGCGAGCAGTTCCGGCTCGGGGGAGCGCAGCGAGGAGACGTACAGCGGCACGGGCACGCCGCCCGCGTCCACCACGGCGTCCGCGAGGCCGTGCACGAAGGCGGTGTTGCCGCTCATGTGGTGGGCGCGGTAGTAGAGCACCGCGATCCGGGGGCCCGTGGCCGGCACCGCCGCGCGCTCCAGCCTGCCCCAGGTGGGCGCGGCCGCGGGCGGGTCGAAGCCGTGGCCGGTGAGCAGCACGGTGTCCGAGAGGAAGCGGGCCAGCTGCTCCAGGTTGGCCGGGCCGCCGTGCGCGAGGTAGGCGTGGGCCTCGGCCGCGATGCCGATGGGGACGGTGGAGGCCTCCATCAGCTGGGCGTCGGGGGCCTGTTCGCCGGTCAGGACGACGACCGGCCGGGGCTGGTCGGCGGCGAGGAGCAGGTCGAGCCCCTCCTGCCAGGCGCGCAGGCCGCCGAGGAGGCGTACGACGACCAGGTCCACGCCGTCGAGCAGCGCGGGGAGGTCGTCGAGGGGGAGCCGGGAAGGGTTCGCGAACCGGTACGGGACCGGGCCGTCGTCCGAGGCGCGGGCACTGAGCAGATCGGTGTCGGACGTCGACAGCAGCAGGATCATGCGGCGGCGGGCCTTCCTCGGGGTTTCCGCGCCCCGGGCAGTGAGGACGACGGGAGTTCCTGACTCACCCGGTGGCGCGGTGGGGCGCTGCCGGATTCACAGTGGCGGGACCGCGCCGGAATCGCACCGGGCTTCCTCCCATGTCGCCGTCCTCGGCGATGACGGGCCGAATGGCCCGTCGAGGGGCCATCTTAGGTGCCGGGGCGAGCGGATGGCAGGTGGGGGCGGTTCCCGGGGTGGATCGCTGGCGCGGGGCCGGGGTTTGGTGGTGCGGGGCCGGGTTTTGGCGGCGGGTGCGGGTCGTGGGGCCTGTGGTGTGCCCTCAATCGCCGGGCGGGCTGGATTTGGTTCGGGTGGTCGGGTGGCCGCGGGTGCTGGGCGGGCTGGGTGTGGCTGGGGGTGGGTGTGTGGCTGCGGGTGTTGGGCGGGCTGGGATTGGCAGGCGGGTGGGTCGTTGGGCCGGGGTGGTGGTGGCCTTGGCTGTGTTGGCGGGTGCGGGTGGTGGGGCCTCCGGCGGGCCCTCAAACGCCGGGCGGGCTGATTTTGGCGACCGGGGTGCCGGGCAGGCCGGATCGGACTGGGGTGGTTGTGTGGCCAGGGTGTGGGGGCTGGAATTGGCTGCGCCGGGATGCGGGCAAATTTCAGCCTCGCCGGCGTTTGAGGCGCCGCCGGAGGCTCCACATGGCGGCAGTCGCCAACGCACCGGCGGCTGACGGGCGCGCAGGCCCGGGCCGCGGGGCCGGCGGCATCTGGGCGTGCGCCGGGCCGGGTCGGTGGCATGGGGGCGTGCCGGGCCAGGCCGGGCCGGGTCGGTGGCATGCGGGCGTGCCGGGCCAGGTCGGGCCGGGGCGCGGCGACGGCATGCGGGCGGGCAGAGCCCGGGGCGGCGGGGCGTGGCCGGGGGGACGGGGCGTGGTGACGGACACAGGTCGGCGGGCGCCGATCGTGGGTATGCTCGCCGCCATGCCCCCGCCCTCTTCCGCCGCATCCCGGGACGAACCCGTCATACGGGACCGCGGCGACGCCTGCCCCGGCGCGCTGCGCTTGCACGCGGCGGACGACGGGCACCTCGCCCGGATCCGGATCCCCGGGGGTCTGCTCACGGCGGATGCCGCCGCCGCAGTGGCCGACGCCGCGGACCGGCTCGGCGACGGGCACCTCGACCTCACCTCGCGGGGCAACGCGCAGCTGCGCGGCCTCGGCGCGAGCTGCGGCGGCGAACTCGCCGCCCTGCTGACCGCCGCCGGACTGCTGCCCGCCGCAGCGGCCACCCACGAACGCGTCCGCAACATCGTCGCCTCGCCCCTCTCCGGGCTCGACCGGCAGGGTCGCCCCGACGTCACGCCGTGGGTCGGCGCGCTGGACCGGCTGCTGTGCGCGAGCGGGCCCGCGGCCGCGCTGTCCGGGCGCTTCCTCTTCGCCCTCGACGACGGACGCGGCGACGTGTCCTCGCTCGCACCCGACGTGCACGTGCTGGCCCTGAAGCGCGGAATGGCCGTGCTGTGGACGCACGATGACACCGACGCGGTCGCCGTGGGCCACCAGGACGCCCCCCGGGCGGCCCTGACGGTCGCCCGGTACTTCCTCGACGTGGTCCACGAAGCCGGCACCAAGGCCTGGCGGGTGAGCGAGCTTCCCGTCGAACAACGCCCGGAGTCCGGGGAGTTGCTCAAGCGGTTGCGGGAGCGGGGCATTTCGGCCGAGCGGGCCCACGGCTTCCGGCGCCGGACCGGACCCGGGCCCCGCCCGGGTCCGGTGGCGGGACTGGACCCGGACCACGTCGCCCTCTCGGTACTGGCCCCGCTGGGCCGGCTGACCAGCGCCCAGTGGCGCCTGCTCGCCGCCACGGCCACCGCCGCGGCCGGGACCCTGCGGCTCACGCCCTGGCGCGGGATCGTCGTTCCCGGTGTCCGCGCGGCCACGGCCGCCGACACCCTCGCCCGGCTCGCCGACGCCGGGCTGGTCACGGCGCCCGGCGACCCGTGGGAGAACGTGAGCGCCTGCACCGGGCGGCCCGGCTGCGCGAAGGCGCTGGCCGACGTACGGGCCGACGCCCGCGCGGTCGTGGCCCGTTCGGGCGCGGCGGGCGGACCGGACGCACCGGTCCCCGCGGCACCGGCACTGCCCGTGCACTGGTCCGGGTGCGAGCGGCGCTGCGGGCACCCGCGCGCCCGCGCCTGGGTGGACCTGGTCGCCGGGCCCCGGGGGTACGGCGTCACCGTGGCCGGCCCGCGCGCCGGGCACGCGGTGCGGGAGGACGTACCGGCCACCCCCGAGGACCTGACCGCCGCCCTCGCGGAAGCGGATGCGGAAGCCGCGTTCCACCAGCCCCACCCGACCCAGCACACCCAGCAGCCTCAGCGGCAGATGTAGTTGAAGAGATGAGCGAGTACACAGTGTTCGAGTACGAGAAGGACGGCGCCGCGATCTACCGCCAGTCCTTTGCCACGATCCGCGCCGAGGCGGACCTCGCCGGGCTGCCCGCCTCGGTGTCGCAGGTCGCCGTACGCATGATCCACGCGTGCGGGATGACCGACCTGACCAAGGATCTGGGGTACACGCCGGACGTGGTGCTGCGCGCCCGCGCCGCGCTGAACGCGGGGGCGCCCATCCTGTGCGACGTCCGCATGGTCGCCAGCGGGGTCACCCGCAAGCGGCTGCCCGCCGACAACGAGGTGATCTGCACCCTGTCGGACCCGGCCGTACCGGACCTGGCCGCGAAGATGGGCACCACGCGCAGCGCCGCCGCCCTCGAACTCTGGCGCAACCGCGACCTGTTGGAAGGCTCCGTGATCGCCGTCGGCAACGCGCCGACCGCCCTCTTCCGGCTGCTGGAGATGATCGAGGAAGGCGCGCCCCGTCCGGCCGCCGTCATCGGCGTGCCCGTCGGATTCATCGGCGCCGCCGAATCCAAGGACGCGCTCGCCGCCCACCCCTCGGGGCTGGACCACCTGATCGTCCGGGGGCGGCGCGGCGGCAGCGCCATCGCCGCCGCCGCCGTCAACGCGATCGCGAGCGAGGAAGAATGAGCGCCACCAGCGCCACCAGCGCGACGACCACCCCCGCCACCACCGGTGCCGCCGGTACGGGAGCCGCGGCCGGACGGCTCTACGGCGTGGGCCTCGGCCCCGGCGACCCCTCCCTGATGACCCTGCGGGCCGTTCAGGTGATCGCGGAGGCGGACGTCGTCGCCTACCACAGCGCCCGCCACGGACGTTCCATCGCCCGCTCGATCGCGGCCGCCCACCTGCGCGCGGACCACATCGAAGAGCCGCTGGTCTACCCGCTCACCACCGAGAGCACCGATCACCCCGGCGGCTACCAGGGAGCGATGGAGGAGTTCTACGAGGCCTCCGCCGCCCGGCTCGGCGCCCACCTCGACGCGGGCCGGACCGTGGCCGTGCTCGCCGAGGGCGACCCGCTCTTCTACGGCTCGTACATGCACATGCACAAGCGGCTCGCCGACCGGTACGCGACCGAGGTGATCCCCGGGGTCACCTCCGTCAGCGCCGCCGCCGCCCGCCTGCAGACCCCCCTCGTCGAGGGCGAGGAGGTGCTCACGATCCTGCCCGGCACGCTGCCCGAGGAAGAACTGACGGCCCGTCTGGCGGCCACCGACTCCGCCGTGGTGATGAAGCTCGGCCGCACCTTCCCCGCCGTGCGGCGGGCGATGGAAACGTCCGGGCGGCTGCCCGAGGCGCGCTACGTCGAGCGCGCGACGATGGCCGGGGAGCGCACCGGGATGCTCGCGGACACCGACCCCGAGACCGTGCCGTACTTCGCCGTGGCCGTGCTGCCGAGCCGGATCGGCAACCCCGGCTGCCGGCCCGCGCCCGCGCCGGGCGCCGTCGGCGAGGTCGTCGTCGTGGGCACCGGACCGGCCGGTCCCCTGTGGCTGACCCCGGAGACGAAGCGCGCGCTGGCCGACGCGGACGCGCTGGTCGGGTACACGACCTACCTCGACCGGGTGCCCGTACGGCCGGGCCAGGTCCGGCACGGCTCCGACAACAAGGTCGAGTTCGAGCGGGCCGAGTTCGCGCTCGACCTGGCCCGGCGCGGGCAGCGCGTCGCGGTGGTCTCCGGCGGCGACCCGGGCGTCTTCGCCATGGCCACGGCGGTCCTGGAAGTCGCCTCGCAGGACGAGCACGCGGACATTCCGGTCCGGGTGCTGCCCGGGGTCACCGCCGCCAACGCGGCCGCCGCGGCCGCGGGCGCGCCGCTCGGCCACGACTACGCCACGATCTCGCTGTCCGACCGGCTCAAGCCGTGGGAGGTCATCGCGCAGCGGCTGCACGCCGCGGCCGGAGCCGACTTGGTGATCGCCCTGTACAACCCCGGTTCGCGTAGCCGCACTTGGCAGGTCGGCAAGGCCCGCGAACTGCTGCTGGAGCACCGGGCGCCGGACACCCCGGTGGTGCTGGCCCGTGATGTGGGCGGCCCGGAGCAGTCCATCCGGATCGTGCGGCTCGCGGATCTGGACCCGGCGCAGGTGGACATGCGGACGCTGCTGCTGATCGGCTCGTCGCAGACGCGGGTGGTCCGGCGCGGGGACGGGCGGCAGATCGTCTGGACGCCGCGGCGCTACGGGTAGTCCCGGTTACGGGCGGGCCCCTGGGGTTCCGGGCGGCCCCGGGTCCCGGGCGGGGTCCGGGTCAGGCGTCCCGGGTGCGTGCGCGCACCCAGGTCGCCGCCGCCCGGGCCGACTCGGCGACCGGTACGCCCTGCGGGACCGGCGGGCGGTCGACCACGAGCACCGGGATGCCCGCCTCGCGGGCCGCCGTCAGCTTGGGGGCCGTCGCGGAGCCGCCGCTCGCCTTGGTCACCAGTACGTCGATCCGGTGCTCGCGGATCAGGGCGCGCTCGCCTTCGAGGCTGAACGGGCCCCGGTCCAGGAGGACTTCGGTCTGCCGGGGCAGCGGGGCGGTGGGGGCGTCCACGGAGCGGACCAGGAACCAGGTCGCGTCCAGGTGCGCGAAGGCGGCGAGGCCGGTGCGGCCCGTGGTCAGGAACGCGCGCCTCCCCAGGGCGGGGAGGGCGGCGGCGGCCGCGGCCAGGGTGGGGACGTGGTGCCAGTCGTCGCCGGGGGCCGGGGTCCAGGCGGGGCGGCGCAGGGCCAGCAGGGGGGTGCCGGTGGCTGCGCAGGCCGCTGCCGCGTTGAAGCTCATCCGCTCCGCGAAGGGGTGCGTGGCGTCCACGACGGCGTCCACGGCGTGGCTGCGCAGCCAGTCGGCCAGGCCTTCGGGGCCGCCGAAGCCGCCGATGCGGGATGCGCCCGGGGGGAGGGTGGGGTGGGTGACGCGGCCGGCCAGGGAGGTGGTGACGAGGGTTCGCCGGGTTTCGGGGGTTGCCGTGCCTTCGGCGAGGTCCTCGGCGAGGGCTTCGGCCAGGTGGCGGGCCTCGGTGGTGCCGCCGAGGATAAGCACGTGGTGCGCGTGGTGGGGGCGGGGGGTGGTTCTTGCCGCCGGTCCGGTGCGGGGTGCTGGTGCCTCCGGCGGGTCCTCAAGCGCCGGACGGGCTGGGTGTGGCTGGGCTGGCTGGGCTTGTTGGTCAGCAGGCATGGCGGTTGCGGGTGGGGGAGTAGAGGTGGCTGTCCGGGAACTGGGCGGCGGAGAGGGTGCGGCCCACGATGATCACCGCGGTGCGGACCAGGCCCGCGGACTTCACCGCGTCCGCGATGTCCGACAGGGTGCCGCGCAGGATCAGTTCGTCCGGGCGGCTGGCCATCGCCACCACCGCGACGGGACAGTCCGCCCCGTAGTACGGGAGGAGTTCGTCGACCACCCGGTCGACGTAGCGCGTGGCCAGGTGCAGGACCAGGAGCGCCCCGCTGCGGCCCAGGGTGGCGAGGTCCTCGCCCTCCGGCATCGGGGTGGCCTGCTGGGCGATCCGGGTCAGGATCACCGTCTGGCCCACCGTCGGCACCGTCAGCTCCCGCTTCAGCGCAGCGGCCGCCGCCGCGAACGCCGGTACGCCCGGGACTACTTCGTACGGGATCCCGGCCGCGTCGAGGCGCCGCATCTGCTCCGCGACCGCGCTGAAGACGGACGGATCGCCGGAGTGCAGCCGTGCCACGTCCAGGCCGGCCGCGTGCGCGGCGGTGAACTCGCCCAGGATCTCGTCCAGGTTGAGCTGCGAGGTGTCCACCAGCCGGGCATCGGCCGGGCATTCGGCCAGCAGCTCGCGCGGGACCAGGCTGCCCGCGTACAGGCACACCGGACTGGCCGCCAGCCGGCGCGCGCCGCGCACCGTGATCAGGTCGGCGGCGCCGGGGCCCGCTCCGATGAAGTACACGGTCATGTGCGGTCCTCTCCTGTTTCCTGCGCCGCCGGTTCGCCCGCCGGTTCTTCCGCTGTCTTGGTCACCGACCACTGGGTGACCGCCATCGCCTGGCGCCAGCCGGTGAATCCGCCGACCGCCACCGCGTGCGCGACGGCGAGCTTGACCAGGTCGCCGCCGTGGCGCCGGTACCACCGCGCGAGCAGTGCCTCCGACTCCAGGGTGACCGTGTTGGCCACCAGCCGCGCGCCCACCGGCAGCGCCGACCACACCGCCTCCAGCAGCCCCGGCGCGGTCAGCCCGCCGCCGATGAACACCGCGTCGGGCGCGGCGAGTCCGTCGAGGGCGGCCGGTGCGGCGCCGAGGACGACGTGCAGCGCGGGCACGCCCAGGGCGTCGGCGTTACGGGTGATCCGCGCCGCCCGCTCCGGGTCGCGCTCCACCGTCACCGCGCGGCACGACGGGTGGGTGCGCATCCACTCGATGCCGATGGAGCCGGAGCCGCCGCCGATGTCCCACAGCAGTTCGCCGGGCGCGGGCGCCAGGGCGGCCAGGGTCGCGGCCCGGACGTGGCGCTTGGTGAGCTGGCCGTCGTGCTCGTAGGCGGAGTCAGGCAGACCCGGGCCCGCGCCCAGGCGCTGCGCGTCCGCCGCTCGGCGGCAGTCGACGGCCACCACGTTCAGGGGGTCGCCCGGCGCGTGGTCCCACTGGTCGGCCGTGCCGTCGTACGTACGCTCGTCAGCGGATCCGAGCTGTTCCATGACCCGCATCCGGCTCGGGCCGAAGCCCCGCTCCCGCAGCAGAGCGGCGATCTCGCCCGGGGTGCCCGCGCCCGCGCTGAGCACCAGCACGCGGCGTCCCTCGTGCAGGGCGGCGGCTAGCCGGGCGACCGGCCGGCCCACGGTGGTGACCACCTCGGTGTCCTCCACCGGCCAGCCCGCCCGCGCGCACGCGTAGGACACGGACGAGGGGTGCGGCAGGACCCGCAGGGCCTGCGCGCCCAGTTCCTGCGCCAGGGCGCGGCCGATCCCGTAGAACATGGGGTCCCCGCTCGCCAGCACCGCGATCCGGCGCCCGGCGTGCTCCGCCAGCAGCCGCGGCACGGCGGGGCGCAGCGGGCTGGGCCAGGACACCCGCTCGCCCGCGCACTCGGTGTCCGGCAGCAGCACCAGCTGGCGCGGCCCGCCGATCAGCACGTCGGCGGCGGTCAGGGCGGCCCGGGCGGTGCCGGTGAGCCCGGCCCAGCCGTCCGCGCCGATGCCGACGACCGTGACGGCCGGTCCGGCCGTCGCGGGGGAGGGGGGCAGGGGGCTCATGGCGCGGTACCTCGGAGGAAGGGGGTGGGACCGCACTCTACTGGCCCGCTTCCGGCGGCCCGGACCGGGGGTGACCACGGCGAAGGCCCGCGACGGGCCGCGTCGCGGACCCGTCCCTGCGAGTACGTGGCCCCCCCCGGGCCGCTAGGGTGGGGGCCGATGTGGTTACCGTCGGTAATCGCGGTGGTGCGGTGGAGGAGCCGGTATGCCGGGCTGGACAGCGAACGACATCCCCGACCAGAGCGGGCGCACGGCCGTGGTCACCGGAGCCAACAGCGGCATCGGCTACGTCGCCGCCCGCGAACTCGCCCGGCGCGGGGCACGGGTGGTGCTGGCCTGCCGCAGCGAGGCCCGCGGGCGGGCCGCCGAGGCACTGCTCCGGCGTGAAGTCGCTTCAGTCATGGTGGAGTTCAGTCCGCTGGACCTCGCGGACCTGCGCTCGGTGCGGGAGTTCGCCGCCCGCTACGGCTCCGGGCGCGAGGCCCTCGACCTGCTGGTGAACAACGCCGGGGTGATGGCCCTGCCGTACGGGCGGACCGCCGACGGGTTCGAGACCCAGTTCGGCGTGAACCACCTCGGCCACTTCGCCCTCACCGGCCTCCTCCTGCCGCATCTGCTGCGCACGCCCGGCGCCCGGATCGTCTCCCTCTCCAGCGGCTTCCACGCCCTCGGCGACATCGATCTCGCCGACCTCAACAGCGAGCGGCACTATCGGCGCTGGGTCGCCTACGGCCGTTCGAAGACGGCGAACCTGCTCTTCGTGCACGAGCTGTCCCGGCGGCTCGCGGCCGCCGGGTCGGATGTCGTCGCGGCCGCCGCCCACCCCGGTTACGCGGACACCAACCTGCAGACCGCCGCCGCCCGGCAGGAGGGCCGCAAGGCCGCCGAGCGGGTGATGGCGCTCGCGAACGCCGTCATCGCGCAGCCCGCCGCCGCGGGCGCGCTCCCCACGCTGTACGCGGCCACCGCGCCCGGCGTGCGCCCGGACGCCTTCATCGGGCCGAAGCTCGGCTGGCGCGGAGCGCCCGTCCGCTCCTGGCGGGCGAAGTGGACCCTCGACGACGCCTCCGGCGAAGCGCTCTGGGCCGCCTCCGAGAAGCTCACCTCCGTCTCCTACACCGCTCTCGCGCGCTGACCGTCCCGGGCGTCCGGGCCGGCCCGGCCCGATCGCCCCTCCTCGCGGGCGCCCCTGGGACACCTGCGGTCTTCCCCTGCTTCACCCAACTCCCTTACGCTCCAGCCGACTTGCCGCCGCATCGGCGTCGGCCGGACCGATAGGGGAGTCACCAGCATGAGATCCCGCAACCGGGCGGCCGCGGCCGTCGCCGTCGCCGTGGCCGCAGTCCTCGCGCTCGCCTCCGTCCCCGCCGGGGCCGCCCCGGCCGGGGCGGCGGCGCAGGGTGCGGGGCTGTCCTTCGCCGGATCCACCGGCGTCGGCGTGCACAACGCGTACGAGAAGGCCAAGTACCCCTATTTCGCGGACGCGTTGGACTCGGGCGCGGCGATGCTCGAACTCGACGTGTGGACCAACTTCTTCGGCAGCTCCTGGCGGGTATCCCACAGCAACCCGATCGGCAACGACAACAACTGCGAGAACGCCACCACCCCGGCCCAGCTGCGCACCAAGTCCCGCAACCAGAACCTCGCGGGCTGCCTCGCGGATCTGCGCAGCTGGCACGACGCGCACCCCGGCCACCGCCCTGTCATCCTGAAGATGGAACTCAAGGACGGCTTCGCCGCCAACCTCGGCCGGGGCCCGGCCGACCTCGACGCGCTCCTGGGCGCCCGACTCGGCGACGCCCTCTACCGCCCCGGCGACCTGGCCGCGGGCCACCCCGACCTCGACAGCGCCGCCCGCGCCGGAGCCTGGCCGAGCCGCGCCGCGCTCGCCGGGAAGTTCCTGGTCGAGCTGATCCCGGGCACCGTGGAGGAGGGCAACTCCGCGGACACCCTCTGGACCGACCGCGAGTACGCCACCCACCTGCGCGACCTCGCCGCCGCCGGGCGCCTCGGGCAGGCCGCCGCCTTCCCCGCCGTGCACCGGGCCGATGCGGGTGACCCCCGCGCCCGCTACGCCGACGCCTCCCTGCGCCCGTGGTTCGTGGTCTTCGACGGGGACGCGAGCGCCTACACCGCGCCCGCCGTCGACACCGGCTGGTACGACCGCAACCACTACCTGCTGATCGCCACCGATGCCCAGGGCGTCGCCCCCGCCATCGACGGGACCCGCCCCACCGAGGCCCAGGCCCGCGACCGGGTCGCCCTGCTCGCCGGGCAGTACCACGCCTCCGTGGTCTCGGCGGACTGGTACCCGCTGCCCGCCGTCCTCGCGACCGTGGTCCCGCGCGGCTGACCTCCCGGCCCCGGGCGCCCGGCTGGGACATCCCGGCCGGGCTCCCCGTCAGGACCCGTTGAGCAATCCGGCCACCTGAGCGACCGTCAGGCAGCCGACCGACGGCAGGATTTCGGCAACCTGCGAGGTGAACACCGTCGAGGCCGCAAGGATCTCGGCGGCCGCTCCTTCCGCGACGGCCTCGCCCTCCGCCATCATCACCACCCGGTCGGCGGCCCGTACCGCGAACTCCACGTCGTGCGTGGCGATCAGCACCGCCCGGCCCGCCGCCGCCAGGTCGTCGAGGATCCGGATCAGCGCCGTCTTGGCCCTGCGGTCCAGGCCGCGCGTCGGCTCGTCCAGCAGCACCACCCCGGGCGCCGCGGTCAGCCGGACGGCGAGGACGAGCGCCAGCTTCCGGCCCTCCGAGAGGTCCCGGGGGTGCATGGCGTCGTCGATGCCGGGGGCCAGCCGGTCCAGCAGCTCCCGCGCGGGCCCGGCGCCGGACCCGGCCCCCTCCGCGTCGCCCTGGGCCAGTTCCTGCCGTACGGTCCCCCAACTGAGCAGGTCGGTGGGCGTCTGGGGGACCATCCCCACCAGGCGCCGGGCCTCCGCGGCCGGCAGCGCCCCCGGATCGATCCCCGGAGCACCCCCTGCGCCCCGGACCGTCACCGTGCCGGAGCGCCGCGGCCCCGATCCGTGCAGGGCGCACAGCAGAGAGGTCTTCCCGGAGCCGCTCGGACCCATCAGCGCGGTGACCTCTCCCGCGCGCAGGACCAGGTCCACCTCCCGCACGGCGGGCAGTCCCATGTGGGTCACGGTCACCGCACGCGCCCGCAGCGCCTCGGTCCCGCCCGCCCCCGCGGCCGGGTCCGCCGTCCTGGCGGGACGCACCGGCGCGGGGGTCCGTCCCGCCAGCCGGGCCCGTAGCGGTGCGGCGACCCGCCGGGCGGCCTGCGCCGACAGCGGCAGGGGGTCCCAGCCCGCGAGCCGGCCCAGTTCCACGACGGGCGGCGCGACCGTCGACGTACGGAACACCTCGGCCGGGGGCCCGCAGACCACGGTCCCGTCCCCGGGGAGGTGGATGACCCGGTCCGCGTACTGGGCGACCCGCTCCAGCCGGTGCTCCGAGAGCAGCACCGTCACGCCCAGGTCCCGCACCAGCCGGGTCACGGCCGCCAGCACCTCGCCGGCCGAGGCCGGATCCAGGGCGGAGGTCGGCTCGTCCAGGACCAGCACCCGGGGGTGCGCGGTCAGCACGGAGCCGAGGGCCACGCGCTGCTGCTGGCCACCGGACAGCTCGTGCAGCGGCCGGTGGCGCAGCTCGGTCAGGTCGAGCAGTTCGAGGGTCTCCTCGATCCGCTTGCGCCGGACCGCCGGGTCCACGCCGAGTTGCTCCACCGCGTAGGCCAGCTCCTCCCCGACGGTGTCGGTGACGAAGCCGTCGAGCGGATCCTGGCCCACCACGCCCACCAGGTCGGCCAGTTCGCGCGGCGGGTGCTCGGCCGTGTCCCGGCCGCCGACGGTCACCCGTCCGTAGAGGGTGCCGCCGGTGAAGTGCGGGACGAGGCCGTTGACCGCGCCCAGCAGGGTGGACTTGCCGGCACCGGTCCGCCCGACGACCAGGCACAACTCCCCTTCGCCGATGGTCAGGTTCACGTCCCGCAGCACTGAGCGGGGCGCGTCGTCGTACTTCACGCTGACGTTTTCGAAGCTGATCACGGGGATTCCTTGGCAGTGCGGGCCAACTGTGGGACGAGACAGGCGTGTTGAGGTTGGTCGGATGGTAACCGACACCCTGGTCAGGGGCAGCTGCCCGTGAAAACCCGCCTGTTCCGCACCCGTCCCGCAGCGGGGAATCCCGTGATCCCTCAGCGGCGCCGGCTCAGCCGGCCGGGCTCACCTGCACGGTGGTCAGCGCCCCTCCCGCGGCCTCCTTCACCACCGCGATGCGGGTCCCGGTGTCCGGCACCTTCACCCCGACCTGCGGCAGGTCGGCGTTCCAGTACTGGCCGTGCCGGTCGTCGAAGACGGGCACGCCCGGCCGCGCGGGCACCACCAGCGGGGCCCCGGCCTTGTGCAGCACGATCCGGTCGCTCGGCCGCAGCGAGAACGGCGCGTCGAAGGTCTGCGCCCGCGCGTTGACCAGGGAGCCGTCGGTGAAGCGCAGCGCCGCGGGCCGGGCGTCGACCGGCAGCAGCAGTCCTCCGCCGGGGTGCGCCTTGGTGGTGTTGTCGCTGTAGGCGGTGTCCCACAGCCAGATCAGCACGCCCTGCTGGTAGGGGTAGAACTCGACCGAGTCGTCGCCCCGGCCGAAGTTGTACGGGCCCGTCCTGAGGTACTCGCCGAATCCGGTGTAGCGCCGGTTCTCCACCACGTAGGCGCGCGGGTGCTGGGCGGTGCCCGTACGGCCCTCGGTGCGCGACCACTTGAGCGCGGTCCAGCCGTTGTCGCCCTGCTCCGCGCCGTCGTGCAGCAGCTCCCGGCCGTCCGCGGTGATCCGCAGCTCGTCGAAGGCCGCGCCCTTGCCGTGGGTGTTGCTGTCGGAGGTGACCCGCAGCCGCAGCGAGACGCTCCTGCCCGCGTACGCGTCCAGCGGCACCCCGAGCGCCGCCCAGCCGCCCGAGGTTCCGGAGATGCCCTTCGCCGGGATCGGGGCGCCGCCGACCGTGCCGGGCAGCGCCGCCCAGGTGGCGCCGCCGTCGGTGGAGGCCTCCACGGTCAGGAAGTCGAAGTCCTGCTCCACGTCGTACCAGACGCGCGCGTCCAGCCGGGCGGGGGCGCCGGCCGGGACCCCCGTCAGGTCGACCGTGCGGGTGAGGGTGTTGTCCATGAAGTCCCCGGTGCCGCTCCACCACTGGGACGTGCCCTCGTACGGATCGGCCAGCTCGGTCCGCGTCACCGACGGCGGCAGGTGCACCAGCAGTGCCTGCGGATCCTCGGTGTTGTAGCCGGAGACCCCGAGGACCGCCCTGGTCCTGCGGCCCGCGTCGGCCTCGGTGTATTCGAGCCAGCCCAACTGGAGCTTGCTCCAGGCGTCCAGGTCGCCGGGGAAGGCGCCGGTGGTGCCGCGGCCCTTGCCGAGGTAGGAGGCGGAGGACATCAGCGACCAGAAGTTGACGCTGTTGTCGCCGTCCGAGCTGTACAGGTCGGGCAGGCCGAGGTCGTGGCCGAACTCGTGGGCGAACAGGCCCACTCCGCTGTTCTCGCCGCCGGTCAGGTAGTCGCCGGCCCAGATCCCGGAGTCGCCGACCGGGGTGCCGCCCGCCTTGTTGCCCGCCGGGCCCGCGGTGCCCGCCCGGTCGTAGTACGCGAACCAGCGGTGCGCCCAGACGGCGTCCTTGCCCTGCGCACCGCCGCCCCAGGTCTGGTCCTTGCCCGCGTGGACGATGACCAGGTGGTCCAGGTAGCCGTCCGGCTCGTTGAAGTTGCCGTCGTGGTCGGCGTCGTAGCGGTCCCAGACGTCGTACTCGGCCAGCTGCGCCTTGATCTGGGCCGGGGTGCGGCCCTTGGCCACCTCGCCCTTGTACCAGGTGTCGGTGGCGTCGCGGACGAGGTCCCAGTTGGTGCGGCACTGGCCGGGCTCGGCGCAGTTGTCCGTGCCGTAGCGGGCTTCGTTCCAGGGGAGCTTCACCCAGGCGCTGACCTGGCCGTCCATGTCGTAGCGGCCGGACGACTGGAGGTCGTAGTAGGAGCGCAGGCTCACCGTGCCGGGGGCGTCGGAGAAGAACTGCTGCTGGTAGAAGGACTGGCTGAAGTCCTTGCGCCACAAGGTGTGGTTGTCGCTCGCGCCGGGCTTGTCGATGGTGTTGTGCCGGGGACCGGGCGTGCCGCCGAAGCGCGGCTTGCCCTCGTACTGGGTGGTGTTGTCCACCTGGTCGCCGAACTCGGCCAGGATCACGAACACCTTGTCCTTGCGTTCCTGGGCCAGTTCCACGTAGCGCCTGCCGACCTTGGCGGTGCGGGGGAGGGTGCCGTCCGCCTCGGCCCGCAGGGCGCCGGGGCCGCCGCCGGGGCCCGCCGCGACGTCTTCGAGGGCTTGGCGGCGCAGGGCCTGGCGCTGGAGTTCGAGGGGCGCGGGCGGCGGCGAGGCCGCCTCCTCGCTGCGGGTGACCTGCTGCCCTGGGGGCGGTGGGGCCGCGGCGAGCGCGGTGGGGGAGAGCACGGGAGTGGCGAGGAGGGCGAGGGCTATCGCCGCTCCTGCCGCGACGAGTCTGCGCAACGTGGCTGTCCTTTCTGGGAGTTCGGTGGGGGCGGAGGTAATATTTCACATGTCACAGATCACGCATAGGGGTGTGGAACCCGTTCCTTCGGGCCCCCGCGCCGCGGCCACCCGCCGCCCGGGCAGGCGGGTGGAAAGACCTGGTCCGGGAGGAGCGCGGTGTGCGATCTTGGCTCATGAGCACCCAGCGGACCGCCCCCGACGAGAGCGACGACCCCGGCGAGCGGCGCGGATTCGGCGCGAGGATAGGAACGGCGGCCCCCGCGTCCGCCGTGACCGCCGGACTGATCGCGGTCCTGGTCGGCGTCACCAGTTCCGCCGCGATCGTCTTCACCGCCGCCCGGGCGGCGGGCGCCGACGCGCGGGAGGTGACCTCCTGGATGCTGGCCCTCGGCGTCGGCATGGGCGTCACCTGCATCGGCCTCTCCCTGCGCCACCGCGCGCCGGTCATCACGGCCTGGTCCACGCCGGGCGCCGCCCTGCTGGTGTCGGGGCTCCAGGGGGTCACCATGGCGCAGGCGGTCGGCGCCTTCCTCGTCTCGGCCGCCCTGATCGTGCTCAGCGGGGTCACGGGATGGTTCGAGCGGATCATGGGCCGGATCCCGGTACCACTCGCCTCGGCCTTGCTGGCGGGCGTGCTCGTACAGTTCGGCACCGGACTCTTCCGCAGCATGGACGGCCACTTCGCCGTCGTCTTCGCGCTCTTCGCGACCTACCTGCTGGCCCGTCGGCTGCTGCCCCGGTACGCGATCATCCTGGCGCTCGCCGTCGGGGTCGCCGTCGCCGCCGGGCAGGGCTCGCTGCGGCCCGGACTGGTCCACTTCGCCCTCGCCGAGCCCGTGTTCACCGCGCCCGCGTTCTCCTGGCAGGTGATCGTCAGCGTGGCGCTGCCGCTGTTCGTGGTGACCATGGCCTCGCAGAACCTGCCCGGTGTGGCGGTGCTGCGCGGCGCCGGGTACGGCAGGGTGCCGGTGTCCCCGCTGATCGGCTGGACCGGCGCGGTCAACTTCCTGCTGGCGCCGTTCGGTTGCTTCGGCCTGAACCTGGCCGCCATCACGGCCGCGATCTGCACCGGCCGCGAGGCCCACGAGGATCCCGGCCGCCGGTACCTCGCCGGGGTCTGGGCCGGGCTGTTCTACCTGTGCGTCGGCGTCTTCGGCGGCACGGTCAGCTCCCTGCTGACCGCGCTGCCGACGGCGCTGGTCCTCGGCATCGCCGGACTCGGGCTGCTCGGCACCATCGCCAACTCGCTGTCCGCCGCGTTCCTGGACGAGAAGTACCGCGAAGCCGCCGTGGTCACCTTCCTGGCCACCGCCTCCGGCGTGACGCTGCTGGGGATCGGCTCGGCCTTCTGGGGGCTGCTCGCCGGGGCGCTGACGCTGCTGGTGACGAACGGTTTCCGGCGCGCGGAGCCCGCCCCGCCGCCCCTCGCGCCCCCTGCCGTGCAGGTGGCCCCCGCCGTGGCCCGGGGCCTGGCCGCCCCTGCCGACCGGGACGGCGCGACTCCCGCCGCGTGAGGCCCATCGCGTCGGGTCCGGCGCGTCGGGTGCGGTGGCCGGGGCGCCTCGGGAACCCTCAGCCCGTCGGCGCCTCGCCGCGCAGGTGGGCCAGTACTGCCAGGACCCGGCGGTTGCCCTCCGTCGGATCCAGGTCCAGCTTCATGAAGACGTTCCCCGCGTGCTTGACCACCGAGGCCTCGGTCACCGTCAACCGCTGGGCGATCGCCTGGTTGTTGAGGCCCTCGGCCATCAGCGCCAGCACCTCCCGCTCGCGCGGGGTCAGCCGGGCCAGCGGCCTGTCCGCGCTCTGCTGCTGGAGCAGGACCCGGACCACCTCGGGGTCGATGACGGTCTGCCCCTGCGCGACCCGGTCCAGGGCGTCCATGAACTCCGACACCTCGCCGACCCGGTCCTTGAGGAGGTAGCCCAGGCCCCCCTCGGCCGAGGAGGCGCCGCTGAAGAGCTGGGTGGCGTACGCGGTGGCCACGTACTGCGAGAGCACCAGCACCGGCAGGTCCGCGTGGCGGGCGCGCAGGGCGAGGGCGGCCTTCAGCCCCTCGTCGCGGAAGCCGGGCGGCATCCGCACATCGGTGATGACGACGTCGGGCCGGTCCGCGTCCACCGCGCGGGCGAGCTCCTCGGCATCGCCGACGGCGGCGACGACCTCGTGGCCGACCCGGGAGAGCAGTTCCACCAGCCCCGCCCGCAGCAGGACGGAATCCTCGGCGAGCACTAGGCGGAGCACGGCACCTCCACCCGGAGCTGGGTCGGTCCGCCGACGGGACTGGTCACGATGAGCCTGCCTTTCACGATGGCCACACGGTCCGCCAATCCTTGCAAACCGGACCCGGCGAGCGGATCGGCGCCGCCCCGCCCGTCGTCGGTGATCAGCAGCACCAGCCGCTCACCGTGCATCCGTGCGACCACCGCGACCGCGTCCGCGCCGCTGTGCTTGGACGCGTTGGTCAGCGCCTCGGTGACGGTGAAGTACGCCACGGTCTCCACCGGGGACGGCAGCCGCCCGGGCAGGTCGATGTCCACGCTCACCGGGATCGGGTTGCGCAGCGCCAGTTCGGCGACGGCAGCGGCCAGCCCGTGGTCGGTGAGCACCTGCGGATGGATCCCGCGGACCAGGCCGCGCAGCTGCTCCAGCGCCTGCCGGGCCTCGCCGCGGGCCCGGGCGATCAAAGGAGACGCGGCCGACTCGGCACCGCGCAGCTCCAGTTCGGCCAGCCCCAGGGTCATGGTCAGCGCCACGAGCTGCTGTTGGGCGCCGTCGTGCAGGTCCCGCTCGATCCGGCGCCGTTCCGCCTCGAAGGCGTCCACCAACCGGGCCCGGGAGCGGGTCAGTTCGATGACCCGGTTGCCGAGGTCCTCCTCGCGGGCGGAGAGCAGGAACTGCGCGATCCACACCTGCGCACCCGCCAGCGCCCCGCCCGCGTACGCCGCCACGACCAGCCCGAGCAGCCCGGCGGCGGTCCCCGGCAGGGCGGCGAGCGGATCCTCGATGGCATGCCCGGGGCCCAGCATCACCCGGTCGGGGGCGATCGCCCACACGATCGCCGGGGTCGCCACCAGCAGCAGCGACAGACCGAGCAGGGCCGTGAACCCGATGCCGGTCGCCGTGAAAACCACGCCGAGGAGGGGTACGTACGCCAGCTCGCGCCAGGTCGCCCGTTCGCGCAGCCGGGTCCGCAGCCAGGGCAGGGCGCCGGTCCCCGGCAGCGAGCCGTGCGGGTCCAGCAGCGGCTCCGGCTCCACCAGGCGCAGCCGCTGCCGCTCGGCGGCGGCGACCGGGATCCCGAAGACGGCGGCTCCCAGCAGCACGAGCAGCCCGACCCCGAGCACGGACAGCCCGAGTCCCACGAACAGCAGCAGGGCGAAGCCGAGCAGCACCAGGAAGCCCCAGGGCGTGCCGCCGAGCAGGAAGGCGGCGGCGCGCAGCGGCCAGCGGGACACCAGGTAGCGCAGGGGACGCCGCCGCAGGGCCTCCCAGACGGCGACGGTCGTCATGGCGGGGGCCTCCAGCGTCACGGTCCGCAGCGACCAAGGATCATGGTCCGTGCTCGACTCTAGGGGATCACGGGACCCGCCGGCGGTAGGGGAAACCCCACCCCGAGGTCTCCGCGCAGACCCACTGCGCGGGCCGGTCCCACCCTGCTGAACTGGGCGCATGCCCCTGCTGACCGATACCCAGCTGCCCGCCGTCCACATGGCCTCCGTGACCAAGAGCTACCCCAGCGCCGCGGGACCCGTCCCCGTCCTGCACGCGGTCAGCGTGGGCTTCCCGCAGCGGGCGCTGACGGCGGTGATGGGCCCCTCCGGCTCCGGCAAGACCACGCTCCTGCACTGCGCGGCGGGCCTGGACACCCCCGACAGCGGGCAGGTCTTCCTCGGCGACACCGACCTCGCCGCCTGCGGCGAGCGCGAGCTGACCCGGGTCCGGCGCGACCGGATCGGCTTCGTCTTCCAGCAGTTCAACCTGCTGCCCATGCTCACCGCCTACGAGAACGTGGCGCTGCCGCTGCGGCTCCAGGGCGGCCGGGTCAGGAAGGCCCGCGTCGTGGAGGCCCTGGCGCAGGTCGGGCTGGCGGACAAGGCGGACCGGCGGCCGGCCCAGCTCTCCGGAGGCCAGCAGCAGCGGGTCGCGATCGCCCGCACCCTGGTCGCGGAACCGGAGATCGTCTTCGCCGACGAGCCGACCGGCTCCCTGGACCGGCAGACCGGCCGGCAGATCATGGCGCTGCTGCGCGACATCGTGGACCGGGCCGGCCGTACCGTCGCCATGGTCACCCACGACCCGGCGGCCGCCGCCTGCGCGGACCGGGTGATCTTCCTGTCCGACGGCCGGGTCGTCGGCCGCCTCGACCACCCGACGGCCGACGCGGTCGCCGCCCAGCTGAGCGTGTGGGAACGCTGATGTGGCGCATCTCGGTGCAGTCCGTGCGCCACTACTGGGCCCTGTTCGTCGGTACGTTCGTCGCGCTCGCCCTCGGCGTGGCCCTCATCGGCGTCTCGGCGGCCGCCCTGGCCGCCACCTGGTCGGTGCCCGCCCCCGCCGCCGACCTCCCCTCGGTCACCCTCACCGACGGCACGGGCAAGGCCCGCACCCTCTCCGGCGGCGCCCTCGACATGGGCGGCGTGCAGAGCGTGCTGGCCATGGCCGGGGTGGTCTCGGCCTTCGTCACCGTCTTCGTCATCGCGGGCACCTGCGCCTTCGGCATCGCGCTGCGCCGCCGGGACATGGGCCTGCTGCGCCTGGTCGGCGCGGGCGGCCCGCAGGTGCGCCGGATGGTGCTGGGCGAGTCCCTCGCGGTGGCCGTGCCCGCCGCCCTGACCGGCTGCCTCGCCGCGGCCGTCGCCGCGCCCGCCGTCCTGGACGCCCTGAACGGAACCGGCCTCTCCCCGGTCGAACTGCACTTGGGACCGGTGCTGTGGCCCCTGCTGTTCGCGGCCGGCAGCGGTCTGCTCATCGCCGTCCTAGGCGCCTACGCCGCCTCGAAGCGGGCGGCCCGGGTGCGGCCCACCGAGGCCCTGCGCGAAGCCGACCTGGATGCCCGGACGATGACCGGCGGGCGCGCGGTGAGCGGCGCCGCGCTCCTGGTGGGGGGAGCGGTCATGGTGGTCCTCGCCCCCGGCGCCGGCGCCGAGGCGGCCACCCCGCTGGCCCTCTTCGGCACGATGGCGCTGGCCGTCGCGGCGACCCTGCTCGGCCCGGTGTACCTGCCCGCCCTGCTGGGGCTGCTCTCGCTGCCGCTGCGCTGGGCCGATCCGGTCGCCGGGCGGATGGCCGCCGCGTCCCTCACCACCTCGCGCCGCCGCACCGCCTCCCTGGTGGGACCGGTCCTGGCGATCACCGCCGTCGTCGGGGTGTTCACCACCGTCCTGTCCACCGCCGGAGCCGCCACCGAGGCGGACGACCGGGCCCGTACCACCGCCCAGTTGGTCGTCGAGCCCGTGGGCGACGGCGGGCTGAGCGCGGCGGACCTGGCGGCGCTGCGCGCCGACCCGCGGGTGGCCGCCGTCTCCGCGCCCGCCCCGCTCGACGTGGCGGTCGCGGGCCCGATCGAGGTGTGGAAGGACCAGGCGGCGGTCGCCGACCCGGCGAGCCTCACCCGGACCCACCGCATCACCGTCACCGAGGGGAAGGCGGGCACGCTCGCCCCCGGAACGGTCGCGGTGTCCAAGGAGTTCGCCGACTGGTACGGGCGCCACGCGGGCAGCGAGGTGACGTACGGCATCTTCGGCGGCCGGCCCGTCAAGGCCACGGTGGCCGCCGTCCTGGACGGCGGGTCCGCGGTGCCGCACCTGCTGCTCCCGGCGGCGGACGCCGGGGGCGCGGCCGCCGCCCCCGAGCGGGCGAGCGTCCTGCTCGACCCGCAGGCCGCGGGCTCGGCCGGCGCGGTCGCCGCCGAACTGACGCGGCGCCTGGGCCCCGAGCGGGTCAAGGTCACCGAGAGCGCCCACTGGTTCGACCACGCCTCCACCGGCCAGGACCGGCTGAACCGCCTGGTCCTGTTCGTCCTGACCGGGCCCGCCTCGCTGTACGCGCTCATCGCCGTGGCGAGCACCCTGGTCATGTCCTACAGCAGGCGCGGCCGGGAGGTCGCCGGGATGCGCATGATAGGCGTCAGCACCGGTCAACTGCGCCGCACCGCCGTGTGGGAGACCCTCGGCACCACCGTCGCGGGCGTGGGGATCGCCGCCGTCCTCGTCTCCCTCGGCGCCCGCTCCTACCGCGGCGCGCTCACCGTCCTCGGCGGTGAAGCCCCGCTGAGCGTGCCGTGGGCGCTGCTCGCGGGCCTGGCGGGGGCCTGCGCGGTGGTGGGCGTGGTGGTCGCCCTCGTCGCGACCGGCCGTCTGCTCCGGCACGCCGGCGTGGCGGCGATCACCTCCCGGCAGTAGGACCCGGCGGGTGATCGGCGTAGCGTTCTCTGTCACCTCGCGCCTATGCTGGGCCCCCCCACACGACACACCCCCTTCACGTTCACCATTGGACGGCCCGTGCCCGTCAACTGGCTTGGTCCTCACGAGCAGGAGTTTCCATGCGCGTCGCGATCGCCGAGGATTCCGCGCTCTTGCGAGCGGGAATAACGAGGCTGCTGGCCGACGAAGGAATTGACGTCGTCGCTTCCATGGGTGACACCACGAATGTGCTCGACGTGGTGCGCACCACCCGGCCGCACGTGGTGATCCTGGACGTCCGGATGCCGCCCACCCACACCGACGAGGGAATCCGGGCGGCCATCGAGATCCAGCGCTCCTGCGAGGGGACCGCGGTCCTGCTCCTGTCCCAGTACGTGGAGCACACCTACGCCGAGGAACTCGTCCGCAACGCCCGAGGTGGGACGGGGTACCTGCTCAAGCAGCGGGTGGGCGACTTCGACGAGTTCCTCTCCGCGCTGCAACGGGTCCGCGCCGGCGAGACCGTCCTGGACTCCGACATCTTCAAACAGTTCGTCGGCAGTCCGCGGGAGAAGCGGGCCACGGATCTGCTGACGCCCCGTGAACGCCAGGTCCTCGAACTCATGGCGACCGGCCTCACCAACGGCGGAATCGTCAACCGCCTCGGCATCTCCGAACGGGCCGTGGAAAAGCACGTCACCGCGATCCTCGGAAAACTGCAGATCCCCAATACCGGGGAGAACCACCGCAGGGTACTTGCGGTCCTCGATTACCTGCGGGGCATCGAACGGCTGCAGGACATCACCGAGTGAAATGTAGTGGTTCGTAGTTCCGTGAAATTGCCGACTCCCTACCGCGTCGCGGCCGGCCTCATCTACCTTTCCGTCGGCAGCCTGGTCGGCCTCCTGCTGGCCCCCCTCGTCGTCGTCTCCCTGGTGTTGCGCGGCGTCTCCTGGCTGCCGCTCGTCGGCCTGCCGCGCGCGGTGATCCTCTGCGCGCGCGGCGCGGCCGCCCTCGCCCGCTGGGCGGGCCGGGTTCCCGCCGACCGGCCGTCCCGTGACAGCCCGTTGTACGAGGCGCTGCGGGAGGTGCCGGCCAGGATGGCCGTCCTGCGCGACGGCTTCTCCTTCAGCCTCCCGATGCTGCGCGCCGTCGCCGACCTGGAGCGGCTGCTCGCCCACTCGGTCGCCGTGGACCGCCCGGCGCCCGGCGAGCCGCCGCACCGTGCGAACGCCCTGCGCGAGGAGCAGCGCCAGTCCTCGGAGGCGAGCTGGGACGACATCGGCTACCTCGGTCTGCTCCTGCTCGGCACGGTGTGGCTGATCCCGCTGGCCGCGCTGGCGATCCCGGTGGTCTCCTTCCTCGTGGCGCTGCCCGTCGGCCCGACCGAGCAGCTCGCCTTCGGCCCCGGCAACACGATCCTGGTGGACGGCCCCGGCACCCGGATCCTGGTCGCCCTGGGCTCCGTACTCGTCTTCGCCGTCCTCATCGGGCTGCTGTTCGGCATGGGCCGGCTGCGCGCCCGCATGGTGCGCCGCATCCTCAGCCGCATCGACGAGGCCGAGGCGCAGCGCCGGGAAGCCGCCGCGGAACGCCAGCGCATCGCCGCGCTGCGGGTCAACGACGCCGATTACCGCCGCCTGGAACGCGATCTGCACGACGGCGCGCAGGCCAGGCTGGCCATGCTGCTGATGACCCTTTCGTACGCGAAACAGCGCCGGAGCGGTGACGCCGAATACCTCACCGCGCTCATCGAGGAAACCCGGGAAGAAGTGCGCAGGGCGCTCGACGAGATACGGGACCTGGTCCGGGGAATCCAGCCGCCCATTCTCAGCGACCGCGGTCTGGACGCGGCCGTGATCGCGCTGACCGAGAAATTCCACGTACCGGTCTCGGTGTCCGGCCGACTGGAAAGCAGGCCGGACGTCAATGTGGAATCGGCGGCCTATTACATCATCGTGGAATGCCTGGCCAATACGGTCAAGCACGCGAAGGCCTCCGCCATCGACGTCCGGCTGGAGCAGGACGAGGACCACCTCGTGGTCTCGGTGACGGACGACGGCGTCGGCGGCGCCGCCGGTACCGCCGGAACGGGCCTGCGCGGCCTGGAGGACCGGGCGGCCGCCCTGGGCGGACGGCTCGATGTCGCCAGTCCGCACGGTGGCCCCACCACGGTCCGCGCCATCCTCCCCTGGTCGATGAACAAGGTCTGACCTGCGACTTTGCCTCACATCGAAACTCCTTGCCCTTCCTTGACCGGGTGGCCGAGGATGTGGGGGTACGGGTAGCCGCACCATCCGGGGTGCGGGTAGCCGCACCTACCGGAGGGATGGGGGAGAGACGTGGAAGCGCACCACACGGCGGAGCGGCTGCGGGAACTCGCGCACGACCACACCGTTCCCGGCGCGCAGCTGACCATTCACCGGGCGGGGCGGAACCTGTCCGCGGCCACCGGAGTCGTCCGTGCCGGCGGCCCGGAAGCGGTCACCACCGCCACGGCGTTCGCCTACGGATCCGTCACCAAGGCCTTCACCGCCACGGTGGTGGCCCGACTGGAGTCCGACGGGGATCTCGAACTCGACGATTGCGTCGGGGAGTACCTGGCGGAGTTCGACGCGGCGACGGACGAGGCGATATCTTCCGTCACCCTGCGGAATCTGCTCAGTCACACCGCCGGCCTGATCGCCGACCACGAGCCGGACCGGGCGGAAGACGCCTCCCTGGCCCGCTATGCGGCGGACATGGCGGCCACCCGGTCGCTGCACGCACCCGGCGGCCACTTTTCCTATTCGAATTCCGGATACAACATTCTGGGCCGCGTCATCGAAGCCGTCACCGATATGACGTGGCGGCAGGCGACGGAGCGGCTCCTGCTGCGCCCGCTCGCCATCGACCCGCTGTTCCTGCACGGCCCGGCGGCGCCCGGCCGCACCCTGGCCGACTGCCACACCGTGCGCCCCGGCGAGCGCGTGGCGCGCCCCGCGGACCTGTACGTGCCGCCCAGCTGGGCGCCGGCCGCGGGACTCGCCGGGAGCGCCGACGACCTGATCGCCCTGGCCCGGCTCCACCTCGGCAGCCACCCCGCGTCCGCCGTCGTGGCGGGTGCGGACGGGTTCGCCGGGGCGGGCGTACGGGTCGCCGCGGCCGACGCGTTCGGGATGGCCGACGGGTGGGGTGCGGGCCTGGCCCACTACGCCTCGCCCGCGGGCGACTGGCTCGGGCACGACGGCACCGTCGACGGCGGCACCGCGCACCTGCGGTTCCACCCGGCGAGCGGCACCGCCGTCGCCCTGACCACCAACTCCACCACCGGGACGCGGATGTGGGCCGATGTGGTGGACCTGCTCCGCGCAGGCGGCATCCCGGTCGGCGACTACCGGCCGTCCCTGCCCCCGCAGGCGCCGCCCGGCTCGGACACGAGCGCCCTGCTCGGCCAATTCCGCAACGGCGACACGTACTTCACCGTCCGTACCCGCGACGACGTCGGCCGCGGCGCGCACGACGCGCACTGTCCGGGGCTGCGGCTCTCCGACGGGACCGGCCTGGTCGCCGACCTGACCCTGCACGACGGCCTGGTCTTCACCGCCCGCCGCGCCGACGCCGACGAGGCGCCCTACACCGGCCGGTTCGTCCTCGACCCGGCCACCGGCGAGGCCGTCCTGATGCAGCTCGGCGGACGGTCCGCCCGCCGCGTGGCGGTCCGCTAGCCGCCGGCCCGCTGCTCCGGCGCCGCCCCGTGCGCCGCCGCTCCCCGAGCGGCGGCCCGGCCGGGACCTGACCGCCCGGCCGGGCCGCCCCCGCCCGCCCCCGCTCTTCTGCCCCCCCGCTACCCCCTTACTTCCGCTCTTCCTGCTCGCCGCGGCGCGGCTCCGCCCCCGCGGCCCCCTTCTTCGCTTCACCCTCACCGCACCCTCACCGGTTTCCGGGCTGCCCGCCCCGGCATCCCCATGCCCGGAACCACCCCTTCTGGAGGTACAACGTGGCTCGCGCCGACGCGTCGGACAACCGGGACCTGCCCCGCCAGGTGGAGTTCTGGCGGGACAGGCTGGAGGGCATAGCCCCCCTCGAACTGCCCGCCGACCGGCCGCGCCCGGTCATCCGCAAGCCCCGCACCGCGACCGTGGAATGCGCGCTCCCCGCCCCCGCCGCCGCGGCGACGGCCGGCCCGGACGCCACCGCGGTCCTGGCCGCCGCCGCCATCGCGGTCCTGGCGCGCCACTCCGGTCAGGAGGACATCGCCCTCGGCGTGCCCTCCCCGCGCACCGGCCACACGGTCGTCCTGCGCGTCACGGTGGACGCCTCCGCCCCGTTCGCGGAGCTGCTGGCCGAGACCGCCGCGCGGCTCGCCGACGCCCTCGCCCACGACGGCGTACCCCTCGACGAACTGGCCCGCACCCTGGCCCCGCACAGCGATACGGGCATCACTCCCTTCGTGCAGGCCGTGGTCGCCGTACCGAGCGAACTGCCTCAGGAACTGCGGGAGTTCGACCCGCTCGACCTGTCCTTCGAGGCGGACCCGGCGGCGGCGCTGCTCCGGATCCGCTACAGCACCGCCCTCTTCGACGAGTCCACCGCCACCCGCATCGCCGGCCACCTCGGCGTGCTGCTCGGCGCGGCGGCCGCGGACCCGGCCCGCCCGCTGTCCGCGCTCCCGATGCTCACCGCCGAGGAGTTCGAGCAGGTGGTCCGGGAGTGGAACGACACCGCCCGCGACGTACCGCTCGCCACCTTCCCCGAGCTGTACGCCGCCCACGCGGCCGCCCGCCCCGACGCGACCGCCGTCATCGACGAACAGGGCGCGGTCGGCTACCGCGAACTGGACGAGCGGGCCAACCGGATCGCCCACCACCTGATCGAACTCGGCGCCGAGCGAGGCCAGTTGATCGGCCTCTGCGTCGAGCGCGGCGCCGCGATGGCGGCCGGCCTGCTCGGCATCATGAAGGCGGGCGCCGCCTACCTCCCGCTCGACCCGGCCTATCCGGCCGAACGCCTCGCCTACATGCTCCAGGACTCCGGCGCGCGGATCGTGCTGACGGAACGCGCCCTGCGCGCGGCGCTCCCCGCCACCGACGCCGTCCTGGTGGACCTGACCGACGACCGCGCCGCGATCGACGCCCGCCCGGCCACCGCCCCCGAGGTCGAACTCGCCCCCGAGGACCTGGCCTACGCCATCTACACCTCCGGGTCCACCGGCCGCCCCAAGGGCGTGCTGGTCTCCCACGCGGGCATCGGCAACCTGGCCGCCGTACAGGCCGAGGCCTTCGAGGTCACCGAGCACAGCCGCGTCCTGCAGTTCGCCTCCACCAGCTTCGACGCGGCGTTCTGGGAGGTCTGCATGGGCCTCCTGAACGGCGCGGCCCTGGTCATGGGCCGCAAGGAGACGCTGGCTCCGGGGGAGCCCCTGGCCGCCTACGCCGCCGAACACGGGGTCACCCACGCCACCCTCACCCCGGCCACCGTCGCCGTGCTGCCCGAGGGCCGCGGCCTGCCCCCGGAGGCCACGCTCATCGTGGCCGGCGAGGCCAGTACCGGCGACCTGGTGGCCCGGTGGTCCGCCGGCCGCCGGATGATCAACGCCTACGGCCCGACGGAGAGCACGGTCTGCGCGACCATGAGCGCCCCGCTGGGCGGCACCGCCGTACCGCCGATCGGCGCACCCATCGCGAACTTCCGGATCTACATCCTGGACGAGGCCCTGCACCCGGTCCCGGCCGGGGTGCGCGGCGAGCTGTACATCGCGGGCATCGGCCTGGCGCGCGGCTACCACGGCCGCCCCGGACTCACGGCGGAACGTTTCATCGCCAATCCGTTCGGCGCCCCCGGCGAGCGCATGTACCGCTCCGGCGACATCGCCCGCTGGCAGAGCGACGGCACCCTCGAATACCTGGGACGCGCCGACGACCAGGTCAAGGTGCGCGGCTTCCGCATCGAACTCGGCGAGATCGAAAGCGCCCTGGCGCTCCACCCCGATGTCGCGCAGGCCGTGGTCCTCACCCACAACACCAACCTGCTGGCCTACGTCTCGGCCGCCGCCGGACGCCGCCCCACCGCCGTCGCACTGCGCACCCACCTCGCCGCCGACCTGCCCGAGCACATGATCCCCTCGGTGATCGTGGTCCTCGACGACCTGCCGCTCACCCCGAACGGCAAGGTCGACCGCAAGGCCCTGCCGGAGCCCGGCTCCGTCCGCGAGAGCGCCCCGGACGCCGAAACCGCCGGCGAGGCCGAAGCGGGCGCGGGCGCCCCGCGCAACGCCGTCGAGGAGACCCTCGCGGGCGTCTGGTCCGAGGTGCTGGGCCTCGAACGCGTCGGCATCCACGAGGACTTCTTCGCCCTCGGCGGCAACTCCATCCTCTCGGTGCAGGCCGTCGCCCGGATGCGCCGCGCCCTCGGCGTCAAGCTGTCCCCGCGCATCCTCTTCGACACCCCCACCATCGCCGCCCTCGCCGCCTCCGTGGCCCCCGAGGAGAGCGTCCAGGACACGGCCATCCCCGTCGTCTCCCGCGACGGCGTGCTCCCGATGTCCTTCGGCCAGCAACGCCTCTGGTTCCTGGAGGACTTCGACCCGGGCAGCGGCGAATACCACACCGCGATGGGCCTGCGGCTGAGCGGCCCCCTGGACGCAGCCGCCCTGCGCGCGGCCACCACCGACCTCACCGCCCGCCACGAAGCGCTGCGCACCACCTTCGGGGTCGTCGGCGGCCGCGGCGTCCAGGTCGTGCACGCCCCCGACGCGCCCGAGGCGGCCCCGCAGTGGCGCACCGCCGACCTCACCGACGTCCCCGCCGCCCAGCGCGAGGTGCGGCTGCGCGAGCTGGTGCGCGCCGAGACCGCCCGCGCCTACGACCTCAAGACCGGCCCGCTGGTCCGCGTCCTGCTGGTCCGGCTGGCCGCCGACGAGCACGTCTGCGTCCTCGGGATGCACCACATCGTCACCGACGGCTGGTCCATGGGCGTCGTCACCCGCGAACTGGGCGAGCTGTACGCCGCCCGCACCGAGGGCCGCCCGGCCGCGCTGGCCGACGTACCCGTCCAGTACCCGGACTTCGCGGCCTGGCAGCGCGGCCGCCTCGAAGACGGCGGCCTGCTGGAGCGGCAGCTCGGCTGGTGGCGCGAACGCCTCGACGGCATCGCCCCGCTGGAACTGCCCACCGACCGCCCGCGACCGGCCGTCCGCTCCTCCGCCGGAGCCGTGTACTCCTTCTCCGTCCCCGCCGACACCACCGCCTCCCTGCGCCACCTCGCGCAGGAGCAGGGCGCCACCCTCTTCATGGTGCTCACCGCCGCCGTCAAGACCGTCTTCGCCCGCTACTCGGGGCAGCAGGACATCGCGGTCGGCACCGCCACCTCGGGCCGCGCCCAGGCCGACCTGGACCAGCTGATCGGCTTCCTGGTCAACACCGTCGTCCTGCGCTCCCGGGTCGAGCCCGACATGAACTTCGGGCAGCTCCTCGGCCAGGTCAAGGAGACCGTCCTGGAGGCCTTCGCCCACGAGGACGTGCCCTTCGAGCGCCTCGTCGAGGCCGTGCGCACCGACCGCGACACCAGCCGGACCCCGCTCGTCCAGGCCATGGTGGTGCTCCAGAACGCGCCCGCCGAAGACCTCGGCCTGCCCGGCGTGAGCGCCACCGCCTACCCGGTGGACCGCGAGGCCGCCCCCTTCGACCTCACCGTCGAGTTCTTCGAGACCGACGGGGCCCTCACCGCCCGGGTCGGCTACAGCACCGCGCTCTTCGACGAGGCCTCGATCGCCCGTTTCGCCGGCCACCTCTCCACCCTGATGCTGTCCGCCGCGACCGCTCCCGACCAGCCGCTGGGCGCCCTCGCGATGCTCGGCGACGAGGAGTTCGGGCAGGTCGTACGGGACTGGAACGGCCCCCGCACCGAGCCGCTGACCGGGACCTTCCCGCAGCTGGTCGAGGCCCGGGCGCGCCGGCGCCCCGACGCGATCGCCGTCGAGGACACCCGCACCACCCTCACCTACCGGGCGCTGGACGAGGCCGCCAACCGGCTCGCCCACCACCTCGTCGCCCACGGCGCGGGACCCGGCTCGATCGTCGGCCTGTGCGTGGAGCGCGGCGCCGACCTGGTCGTCGGCCTCCTCGGCATCATGAAGGCGGGCGCCGCCTACCTGCCGCTGGATCCCGGTTACCCGGCCGACCGGCTCGCCTTTATGCTGGCCGACTCCGGCGCCGCGATCGTCGTCACCCAGACCGGCCCGCTGGCCGCACTGCCGCCCACGGACGCCCGCATCGTGGACCTCACCGCCGACCGCGCCCTGATCGACGCGCTCCCGGCGAGCGCCCCCGACGTCGTGCTGCACCCCGCGGACCTGGCGTACGTGATCTACACCTCCGGCTCGACCGGTACCCCCAAGGGCGTCCTCGTCCCGCACGCGGGCATCGGCAACCTCGCCTCCGCCGAGATCGACCGGCTGCGGGTCACCGAGGACAGCCGCGTCCTGCAGTTCGCCTCCTCCTCCTTCGACGGCGCCGTCATGGAGGTCCTGATGGCCCTGCCCGCGGGCGCCACCCTGGTGCTGCCCCCGCACGGCCCGATCGTCGGCGAGGCCCTCCAGGCCTTCCTGCGCGAACGCCGGATCACCCACACCCTCCTCGCCCCCTCCGCCGTCGCCACCCTCGTCCCCGAAGGCCTGGAGGAGCTGCGCACCCTGGTCGTCGGCGGCGAGGCCAGCACCGGCGACCTGGTCGCCCGCTGGGCGCCCGGCCGCCGGATGATCAACGCGTACGGCCCCACCGAGTCCACCGTCGTCGCCGCGATGAGCCTGCCGCTGACGGGCGGGGCGGTCCCGCCCATCGGCAGCCCCCTGCCCAACACCGCGGTCCGGCTCCTGGACGCCGCGCTCCAGCCTGTCCCCGTCGGGGTGCCCGGCGAGCTGTACCTCGCGGGCCCGCACCTGGCCCGCGGCTACCACGGCCGGCCCTCGCTGACCGCCGAGCGGTTCACCGCCGACCCCTACGGGGAGCCCGGATCGCGCATGTACCGCTCGGGCGACGTGGCCCGGCTGCGCGCCGACGGGGCCCTCGAATACCTGGGACGCGCCGACGACCAGGTCAAACTGCGCGGCTTCCGCATCGAACTCGGCGAGATCGAGAACGCGCTCGGCCGGCACGGCGCCGTCCGCGACGCCGTCGTCGTGGTCCACGAGGACGAGCGCGGCCGCAAGCGCCTCGTCGCCTACCTCGTCGCCCGCCCCGCCGCCGACGGCGGCCCCGACGGCGCCCCCGGCACCGGGGAACTGCGCTCCCACCTCGCCGGGTCCCTGCCCGACTACATGGTGCCCGCCCAGTTCGTCACCCTGGACCGGTTCCCGCTCACCCCCAGCGGCAAGGTCGACCGCCGCGCCCTGCCCGCGCCCCAGCCGCAGACCGCGGGGACCGACACCGCCTACACCCCGCCCCGCGACGCCACCGAGGAGACCCTGGCCGCGGTCTGGGCCGACGTACTCGGTGTCGAACGGGTCGGGATCCACGACAACTTCTTCGACCTCGGCGGGGATTCGATCCTCTCCATCCAGGTGGTCTCCCGGGCCCGCCAGGCCGGCCTGCTGCTCACCTCCAAGCTGCTCTTCGTCCACCAGAGCATCGCCGCCCTCGCCGGAGCGGTCGCGACGGTCGACGAGAACGCGGCCGCCTCCGCACCGGCCGAGGCGTCGGGCCGCGCCGAACTCACGCCGATCCAGCGGTGGTTCTTCGCCGAGCACACCGTGAACACCGACCACTACGGCATGTCCGTCCAGGTCGAGCTGGCTCCCGACACCGACACGGCGCTGTTGGAGCGCGCCCTCGGCGCGGTCGTCGGCCACCACGACGCGCTGCGCATGCGCTTCACCCGTGACGGTGGCGCGTGGATCCAGGAATACGCCGACCCGGCGGACCGCGCGGCCGGGCTCTTCTCCGTGCGCGACCTGTCCGCCCTCGGTGACGCGGAGCGCGAAGCGGCCCTGCACGAAGCCGCGGCGGGCGCGCAGCGCTCCCTCGACCTCGCGGGCGGCGCCCTCGTCAGGGGCGTGTTCCTGCGGCTCGGCGCGGCCCGCCCGCCGCGCCTGTTCCTCACCGTGCACCACCTGGTCATGGACGGGGTGTCCTGGCGCGTCGTCCTCGAAGACCTCGCCACCGCCTACGCCCAGCTCGCCGAAGGGCGCACGCCCGACCTCGGCGCCAAGTCCAGCAGCTACGGCCAGTGGTCCGAACGCCTCGCCGAGCACGTCCGTACGGGCGCCCTCGACCACGAGGCCGGCCACTGGCAGCGGGTCGCCGCGGCCACCCGCCCCCTGCCCCGGCCGGCCGGCGCGGACCCGGCCGCCCCGAACACCTTCGGGACGGCGGCCACCGCCTCCGTCACCCTCGGCCGCGCGGACACCGAGGCGCTCCTCCAGCGGGTGCCCGCCGCCTACCGCACGCAGATCAACGACGTCCTGCTGACGGCGCTGGGCCGGGTGCTGGGCGACTGGGCGGGCGACCCGGTCACCATCGCCCTCGAAGGCCACGGCCGCGAGGAACTGTTCGAGGACATCGACCTCTCCCGCACGGTCGGCTGGTTCACCACCATCCACCCCGTCACCCTGGACGTCCCCGCGGGCGACTGGGGCCCCGCCCTCAAGCACCTCAAGGAAGAGCTGCGCGCCATCCCCGGCCGCGGCCTCGGCTACGGGGCCCTGCGCTTCCTCTCGGCGCCGGGCACCCCGGGCCACGCCCTGCGCACCGCCCCCCACCCCGAGGTCAGCTTCAACTACCTCGGCCAGTGGGACGGCACCACCAGCCGCAGCGGCCTGGTCCGCGGCCGCCTCGCTGCCCTCGGCGCCGACCAGGCCCCCGACCAGCCCCGCCCGCACCTCATCGACATCGTCGCCGCCGTCACCGACGGAGAACTGCGCGTCGACTGGATCCACGCGCCCGCCGCGCACCCCACCGAGGCCGTCCAGCGCCTCGCGGACGCCTTCCTCGCCGCCCTGCGCGACCTGGTCGCCCACTGCCTGCTCCCGGACAGCGGCGGCGCCACCCCCGCCGACTTCCCGCTCGCCGCCCTGGACCAGGCCGGCGTCGACCGGATCGCGGGACACGGCAGCGCAGCGAAGGAGACCGAGGACATCCACCCGCTGACGCCGATGCAGGCGGGCATGCTCTTCCACACCCTCTCCGAACCGGGCTCCGGCGCCTACTTCGAGCAGCTGACCTTCGCCCTCGACGGGGTGCGCGACCCGCACCTGCTCGCCGCCGCCTGGCAGAGCGTCGCCGACCACACCGAGGTGCTGCGCTCCTCGCTCGTCTGGCAGGGCACCGAGCGCCCCCTGATGGTCGTCGGCCGCCGCGCCGAACTGCCCGTCACCCACCTCGACTGGCGCACGCTCACCGCGGAGCAGCAGCGCGGCGCCCTGCGCGCGTTCCTCGCCGAGGACCGCGCCCGGCCGCTGGACCTGAGCACCGCCCCGCTGATGCGGCTCGCCCTGATCCGGCTCTCCGACAGCACCGTGCGGCTCGTCTGCTCCTTCCACCACATCCTGCTCGACGGCTGGTCCACCTTCGACGTCCTAGGCCAGACGTACACCGCCTACGCCGCCCTGGCCGCCGGTGAGACGCCCGTCCTGCCCGCCCGCCGCCCCTTCTCCGCCTACGTCGACTGGCTGGAGCGCCAGGACCTCGCCGAGGCCGAGGCGTACTGGCGGGACCTGCTCGCCGGCGTCAAGGCGCCGACCGCGCTGCCCGGCGTCCGCGGCGGCGCGAGCGGCCACCGGGCCGGAGCCGCCGGCCGGACCGTGCGGCGCCTGTCGCCGCAGCTCTCGCGGGAGCTGGCCGACTTCGCCCGCAGCCACCGCATCACCGTCAACACCGTGCTCCAGGGCGCCTGGTCGCTGCTGCTGGGCCGGCACGCGGGGGAGCGGGACGTCGTCTTCGGCGCGACCGTCTCCGGCCGCCCCACCGAACTGCCGGGCGCCGACTCCATGGTCGGCATGCTGATCAACACCCTGCCGGTGCGGGTACGGATCGACGAGGACGCCCCGGTCGGCGACTGGCTGGCCGCGGTGCAGCGCGCCCAGGTGGAGGCCCGCCAGTACGAGTACGTACCGCTGCCGCAGATCCAGGGCTGGAGCGGCGTCGAGGGCGGCACCAGCCTCTTCGAGAGCCTGGTCGTCTTCGAGAACTACCCGGTCGACGAGCGGGCCGCCGCCGCCCACGGGCTGCGCCTGCACGGCCTGGAGGGCACCGAGGCCACGAACTTCCCGCTCAACCTGATCGCCTACGCGGGCGACGAACTGACCTACACCCTGGCCTACGACGCCGGACTGTACGACGACGAGGCCGCGGCCCGCCTCTGCGGCCACCTCGACGCCCTGCTGGCCTCGATCGCCGCCAGTGGCCCGGACCAGCAGGTCGGAGCCCTGACGATGCTCACCGACGCCGAGGCCGAGCTGACGCTGCGGTCCTGGAACGACACCGCCCGCCCGCTCCCGGACGCCACCCTGCACGAACTCTTCGCCGCCCGGGCCGCCCTGCACCCCGACGCCGTCGCGCTCAGCTACGAGGGCCGGGAACTGACGTACGCCGCACTGGACGAGCGCGCCAATCGGCTCGCCCACCACCTGGTCGCCCTCGGCGCCGGCCCGGAGCAGCTCGTCGGCCTCTGCCTGGAGCGCGGCCCGCAGGCCGTCACCGCGCTCCTCGCGGTCCTCAAGGCGGGCGCCGCCTACCTGCCGCTCGACCCCGGGTACCCGGCCGGCCGGCTCGCCCACATGATCGGCGACGCCGGAGTCCGGCTGCTGGTCAGCGACGCCGCGCTGCGCGAGCGGCTCCCGGACGCCCCCGGCGCCGTACTGGTCGACCTGGACGCCGACGCGGCGCGGATCGCGGAGCGCCCCGCGACCGCCCCCGCCGTCACCACCGCCCCCGACGGCCTCGCCTACGTCCTCTACACCTCGGGCTCCACCGGCACCCCCAAGGGCGTCCTGACCAGCCACCGGGCCGTCGTACGCCTGGTGCACGAGGCGGCGTA
This sequence comes from Streptomyces sp. NPDC006529, assembly GCF_040611795.1. Taxonomy (NCBI): domain Bacteria; kingdom Bacillati; phylum Actinomycetota; class Actinomycetes; order Kitasatosporales; family Streptomycetaceae; genus Streptomyces; species Streptomyces sp. NPDC006529. Next base: position 242,275 of record NZ_JBEXPB010000005.1, read on the forward strand.
CACGGACATCGGCCCGGGCGACACCGTCGCGCAGTTCGCCTCGCTGTCCTTCGACGCCTCCACCTTCGAGGTGTGGGCGGCCCTCCTCGGCGGGGCGCGCCTGGCCGTCCACCCCGCCGAACTGCCCACCGCCGCCGGACTCGGCCGGTTCGTCAAGGACCACGAGGTCACTCACCTCTGGCTCACCGCCGGCCTGTTCCACCAGGTTGCCGACGACGCCATCGGCGCCTTCAGCGGACTGCGCCAGCTCATCGCGGGCGGCGACCGGCTCTCCCCGGACCACTGCGCCCGCGTGCTGGACGCCCACCCGGGGCTGCGCCTGACCAACGGCTACGGGCCCACCGAGGCCACCACCTTCACCACCACGCACGACCTGCGCGGCGCCCTCGGCGACGGCGCGGTCCCGCTGGGCGCCCCGCTGGCCAACACCCGGGTGTACGTCCTGACCGGGGCCCTGGAGCCCGCGGCTCCGGGGGTTCCCGGCGAGCTGTACATCGCGGGCGCCGGACTGGCCCGCGGCTACCTCGGACGGCCGGGCCTGAGCGCCGAGCGGTTCGTGGCCGACCCCTACGGCGCCCCGGGGGAGCGGATGTACCGCTCCGGCGACCTGGTGGCCTGGCGGCCCGACGGCACCCTGGAGTTCCTCGGCCGCAGCGACGGCCAGGTCAAGATCCGCGGGTTCCGCGTGGAAACCGGCGAGATCGAAGCCGCGCTCGTGGCCCACCCGGCGGTGGGGGACGCGGCCGTCGTCGCGCACACCGGCGGCGGGGACGGCGCCGGGTCCGGCTCCGGCCGTACGGTCCTGGTCGCCCACGTGGTGCCCGCCGCGGGAGCGCCCGCCCCCGACGCCGACGAGCTGCGCGCCCACCTGGCCGCCTCGCTGCCCCCGCACATGCTCCCGGCCGCCTTCACCCGGCTGGCCGCCCTGCCGCTGACCGCGAACGGCAAGGTCGACCGCGCGGCTCTGCCCGCACCGGAAGCGGAGCGGCGCCTGACGGGCGCGACGGCGTACGAGGCCCCGGCCGGCGTCACCGAAGAGGTGCTGGTGGAGGCCTGGGAGGAACTGCTCGGGGCGGAGCGGGTCGGCGTGCACGACAACTTCTTCGCGCTGGGCGGCGATTCGCTGCTCGCCCTGCGGATGGCCTCCCGGATCAACGAGATCTTCGGCACCGACCTCTCGCCCCGGTCCCTCTTCGACCGGCCGACCGTCGCCGAGACCGCCCGGGCCGTGGAGGAGATCATCCTCGCCGAGCTGGAGGCCGCGGCCGGGGCGGCGGACGCGGCGGACACGCCGGACGCGTCCACCACGGCCGACGTGCCCGGCGCCGCCGAAACCCCCTGACGGCCCTCAGCCACCCATCTCGACCCACCCCCGTCCACCCACGTTCCTTCCTTCCCCCGTTCCGAAAGGCCCACCGTGTCCAACCCCTTCGAACAGCCCGGCCGTTCCTACACCGTCCTGGTCAACGACGAGGGCCAGCACTCGCTCTGGCCCACCGGCACCGCCGTCCCGGACGGCTGGCAGGCGGTCCTCGCCGACCGGCCGCGCGAGGAGTGCCTCGCCTACGTCGAGGCGAACTGGACCGACATGCGCCCGCGCAGCCTGGCCACCGCCTCCGCGGCGTCCGCGGCCCCCGCCGCCGCCCCGGCCGCCGACCCGGCGGCACGCGGCTGACACCGCGCCCTTCGTCACGAGCGGCCCACACCGCTCCCGCCGCTCCGAACCGCTGAACCGCACTCCCAGGGGGATCCCTCGATGAACACGCCGTCTTCCCGCGCGGACCGGATAGCCGCCCTGCCCGACCGGCTCCGGGAATCGCTCGCCCAGCGCCTCGCCGGCCGGGCCCGGCCCGCCGCCGCGGCCGCGGGGCCGCTGGTCCCCGCGGTCCCGCGGGGGGACGGCCTGCCGCTGTCCTACGGGCAGCAACGCCTCTGGTTCCTGGAGGACTTCGACCCCGGCCGCGCCGATTACCACTCGGCGCTGCCACTGCGGATCACCGGCGCGCTCGACGCAGAAGCGCTGCGGGCGGCCGTCGGCGACCTCGTGGCACGCCACGAGGCGCTGCGCACGACCTTCCGCGCCGAGCACGGCAAGGCCCTCCAGGTCGTCCACGACCGGCTCGCCCCCGGCTGGACGGCCGCCGAGGCGGACGGCGAGGACGGCGCACGGGAGATCGTCCGGGCGGAGATGGCGCGCCCCTACGATCTGGCGGACGGCCCGCTGGTCCGGGTCCTGCTGGTCCGGCTCGCGGCCGACGAGCACGTGTGCGTGCTCGGCATGCACCACATCGTCACCGACGGCTGGTCGATGGGCATCGTGGCCCGGGAGCTGGGCGAGCTGTACACCGCCCGCGTCGAGGGACGCGCCGCCGCCCTGGCCGACGTACCGGTCCAGTACCCGGACTTCGCGGTGTGGCAGCGCGGCCGGCTGGAGGACGGCGGACTGCTGGAGCGGCAGACCGACTGGTGGCGGGAACAGCTGAAGGGCATCTCGCCGCTCGAACTGCCCACCGACCGGCCCCGGCCCGCCGTCCGGTCCTCCGCCGGCGCCGTGCACGCCTTCGAGCTGCCGGAGCACACCCTCACCGCGCTGCGGGAGCTGGCCCACGCGCACGGCGCGACGCTCTTCATGGTGCTGACGGCCGCGGTCAAGGCGGTCCTCGCCCGCTGGTCCGACCAGGAGGACATCGCGCTCGGCACCTCCTCGGCCGCCCGCGGCCACCGGGAGCTGGAAGGGCTCGTCGGCTTCCTCGTCAACACCGTCGTGCTGCGCACCCAGGTCGAACCGCAGCTGTCCTTCGCCGAGTTGCTGGGCCGGGTCAAGGACACCGTCCTCGACGCCTTCGCCCACGAGGACGTCCCCTTCGACAAGCTCGTCGAGGCCGTCCAGCCCGAACGCGACCCCAGCCGGACCGCCCTCGTCCAGGCCATGGTGGTCCTCCAGAACGCCCCGGCCGACGCCCTCGCGCTGCCCGGCGCCGAGACCGCGGCCTACCCGCTGGAGCGCGACGCCTCCCTCTTCGACCTCACCTTCGAGTTCGAGGAGCGCGGCGGGCGGCTGCACGGCCTGATCGAATACAGCACCGAGCTGTTCGACGCGAGCACCATCGCCCGGCTCACCGGCCACCTGGAGGTCCTCCTCGACGGCGCCGTCGCCGACCCGGCCACGGCCGTCGGCGCGCTCCCGCTGCTCACCGACGCCGAACACCGGCAGATCGTCGTCGACTGGAACGCCACCGAACTCCCGGGCACCTCCGAGGAACTGATCCACGAGCGACTGGCGGCGCAAGCCGCCCGCACCCCCGACGCCGTCGCCGTGATCGCCGAGGACGCCACCCTCACCCACCGCGAGCTCGACGAACGTGCCAACCGGCTCGCCCACCACCTGAGCGCCCTGGGCGCGGGCCCCGGTTCCCTCGTCGGCCTCGCCGTCGCCCGCGGCTCGGCCATGGCCGTCGGCCTGCTCGGCATCCTCAAGGCGGGCGCCGCCTACGTCCCGCTCGACCCGGCCTTCCCCGCCGACCGCCTCGGCCACATGACGGACGACTCCGGCGCCCGGCTCATCGTCACCGAGAGCGCCGTCCGCGACCGGCTGCCCGCTTCCGGCGCCCGCCTCGTCGACCTCGACGCCGAGCGCGAGGAGATCGCCGCCCGCCCCGCCACCGCGCCCCGCACCACGGTCACCGCCCGGGACCTCGCGTACGTCATCTACACCTCGGGATCGACCGGCACCCCCAAGGGCGTCGCCATCGAGCACCGCAACGTCCGCCACATCTGCGCCTCCTGGGCGCAGCGCTACGGCCTCGACGACCTCCGGCTGCGCTTCCTGTCGGTCTCCAGCCTCTCCGTGGACCTCTTCTTCGCCGACCTGATCCGCTCGCTGCCCTTCGGCGGCGCGCTGATCATCGCCTCCAAGGACGTCACCACCGAGCCGCCGGCCCTGCTCGACCTGATCGCCGAGACCGGCGCGACCGGCCTGGAGATCGTCCCCTCCCTGCTGAACGCCGTCCTCCAGGACGTGGAGCGGCGCGGCGACGGCTTCCCGCCGCTGCGCCTGATCTCGGTGGGCTCCGAGGCCTGGCGCGTCGAGGACTGCGCCACCCTCCTGCGCCAGATCCGGCACGACGCCGTCGTCGTCAACGCCTACGGCGGCACCGAGGCCACCGTCGACTCCACCGTCTTCGTGCCGAGCGCCGAGGCGCCGGCCACCACCGTGTACGTGCCCATCGGCCGCCCGCTGCCCGGCACCCGCGTGTACGTGCTCGACGCGCGCCGCCGCCCCGTGCCCGTCGGCGTGCCAGGCGAGATCTGGATCGGCGGCGACGGGATCGGCCGCGGCTACCACGGGCGCCCCGACCTCACCGCCGAACGCTTCGCCGACAGCCCCTTCGTCGCCGGTGACCGGCTCTACCGGACCGGGGACCGGGCCCGGCTGCTGCCCGGAGGCGACCTGGAGTTCCTGGGCCGTGCCGACGACCAGGTCAAGATCCGCGGTTTCCGCATCGAACTCGGCGAGGTCGAGAGCGCCCTGCTCACCCACCCGGACGTCGCCGACGCCGTGGTCCTGGCCCGGCAGGAGGAGTCCGGCCGCCGCAGGCTCGTCGCGTACGTCGTCCCCGGCGCCGCGGGCGCCGACGGCGCACCGGACGCCTCCGCCCTGCGCGGCCACCTGTCCGGACTGCTGCCCGACTACATGGTCCCCGCCGTGTTCGTCACCCTGGACCGGCTCCCGCTCACCCCGAGCGGCAAGGTCGACCGCCGGTCGCTGCCCGAGCCCGAGATCCGGGCCGGTCGCTCCGGGGCCGACCACATCGCGCCCCGCGACGAGACCGAGCGGATCCTGGCCGACGTGTGGGCCGACGTGCTCGGCGTCGAGCGGGTCGGCGTCCACGACAACTTCTTCGACCTGGGCGGCGACTCGATCCTCTCGATCCAGGTGGTCTCCCGGGCCCGCCAGGCCGGGATCAAGCTCACCTCCAAGCTGCTCTTCCTGCATCAGAACATCGCCGCGCTGGCGGGCGCCGCCGTCGTCGCCGCACCGGCCGCCGCCGTGGCCACCGAGGTCAGCGGCCGCGCCGAACTCACGCCCATCCAGCGGTGGTTCCTCGCCGAGCACACGGTCGACCCGGACCACTACGCCATGTCCGTCCAGGTGGAACTCGCCCCGGACACCGACCCGGCCCTGCTGGAGCGCGCCCTCGACGCGGTCGTCGCCCACCACGACGCCCTGCGCATGCGGTACACCCGCGAGGGCGACGAGTGGATCCAGGAGTACGGGGACCGGCCCACCGGCCTCCTGTCCGTCCTGGACCTGGGCGCCGGCCCGGACCTCGAACAGCCACTGCACGACGCGGCCCTGGCCGCCCAGCGCGCCCTGGACCTGGCCACCGGCACCCTGGTGCGCGGCGTCCTCTTCCGGCTCGGCCCCGACCGGCTGCCCCGGCTCTTCCTCGCCGTGCACCACATCGTGATGGACGGCGTGTCCTGGCGCGTCCTCCTCGACGACCTGGCCACCGTCTACGACCAGCTCGCCGCAGGCCGCGCCGCCGTCGACCTCGGCGCCAAGTCCAGCAGCTACCAGGAGTGGTCACGGCGCCTCGCCGACCACGTCCGCGCCGGCGGCCTCGACCACGAGTACGACCACTGGCGCGCCGTCGACCCGGCGGGCGCCCCCGCGCTGCCCGCGGACCACCCGGACGGCAGCAACGTCACCGCCCACGAAAGCACCGTCGAGGTGCGCCTCGGCCGCCAGGAGACCGAGGCCCTGCTCCAGCGCGTCCCCTCCGCCTACCGCACCCAGATCAACGACGTCCTCGTCAGCGCCCTGGGCCGCACCCTCGCCGACTGGACCGGCAGCGACCGCCTCGTCCTCGGCCTGGAGGGCCACGGCCGCGAGGAGCTCTTCGACGACCTCGACCTCTCCCGCACCGTCGGCTGGTACACCACCCACTTCCCCGTCGCCCTGGACCTCCCCGGCGACCGGGCCTGGGACGGGACCCTGAAGTCCGTCAAGGAACAGCTGCGCGCCGTCCCCGGCCGGGGCCTCGGCTACGACGCCCTGCGCTTCCTCTCCGCACCCGGCACCCCGGGCCACGCCCTGCGCTCCGACCCGCTCCCGCAGATCAGCTTCAACTACCTCGGCCAGTGGGACGGCGCCACCGGCCAGGACGGCCTCATCCGCGACCGGCTCCCGGCCCTCGGCCTCGACCACGCGCTCGACGAGCCCCGCCCCTACCTCCTCGACGTCGTCGGCATGGTGGAATCCGGCACCCTCGGCTTCACCTGGATCTTCTCCGCCGAGGTCTTCGAACCGTCGACCGTGGAACGCGTCGCCCGGCAGTTCCTGACCGAGCTGCGCGCCCTGATCGCGCACTGCCTGCTCCCGGACAGCGGCGGCGCCACCCCCTCGGACTTCCCGCTCGCCGCCCTGGACCAGGCGGACGTGGACCGGATCGCCGGCCGCGGCAGCGCCGCGAAGGAGATCGAGGACATCTACCCGCTGACGCCGATGCAGGCGGGCATGCTCTTCCACACCCTCGCCGAACCCGGCTCCGGCGCCTACTTCGAGCAGATGAGCTTCACCGTGGACGGGGTGCGCGACCCGGCGCTGCTGGAGCGCGCGTGGCAGCACGTGAGCGATCACCTCGATGTCCTGCGCGGCGCCGTGCAGTGGGAGGGTGTCGACCGGCCGCTGCTGGTCGTGCACCGCCGTACCGGACTGCCCGTCGTGCACCTGGACTGGCGCACGCTGAGCGCCGGTGAACAGGCGCTCGCGCTGGAGCGCCACCTGGCCGAGGACCGCGCCCGGGGCATCGACCTGTCCGCCGCGCCGCTGGTGCGCCTGGCGATCGTACGGACCTCCGACACCTCGGTGCGCGTCGTGCGGACCTCGCACCACGTGCTCCTGGACGGGTGGAGCACCTTCCAGATGCTCGACGAACTCGTCACCGCCTACCGGGCCGTGGCGGCGGGGGAGCACCCCGCGCTGCCCGCCCGCCGCCCCTTCTCCGCCTACGTCGACTGGCTGGAGCGGCAGGACCTGGGCGAGGCGCAGGCGTACTGGAGCGCGCTGCTGGGCGACGTCACCGAACCGACCGCGCTGCCCTTCGACCGGCGACCCGCCGCGACGCACCGGGCCCAGTCCGCGCAGCGGCTGGTGACCCGGCTGAGCACGGAGGCCTCCGACCGGCTGTACGCCTTCGCCCGCGCCAACCGCCTGACGGTCAACGCCGTCCTGCAGGGCGCCTGGGCGCTGCTGCTGTCGCGCTACTCGGGCGAGCGGGACGTGGTCTTCGGTGCGACCGTCTCGGGCCGCCCGGCCGACCTGGCCGGGGCCGACGCCATGGTCGGCATGCTGATCAACACCCTGCCCGTGCGGGTCGAGGTCGACGCCGACGCGCCGGTCGGCGAGTGGCTGGCCCGTCTCCAGCAGGCACAGGTGGAGGCGCGGCAGTTCGAGTACGTACCGCTGCCGCAGATCCAGGGCTGGAGCGGCGCCCCGCGCGGCACCCAGCTCTTCGAGAGCCTCGTGGCCTTCGAGAACTTCCCGGCGGACGGCGGCGGGCACGACGGCGACGGTGACGGTGTGCGCCTGCACGGCCTGGAGGGCGCGGACGTCACCAACTTCCCGCTGAACCTGGTCGCTTACGCGGGTGAGGAACTGGCGTACGCGCTGGCCTACGACCCCGAGCTCTTCGACGCCGACACCATCGCGCGGCTGGCCGCCCATCTGGAGGCGCTGCTCACCGGGATGGCCGCCGAACCGGGTCGGCCCGTGGCGGCCGTGCCCATGCTGGCGCCGGGTGAGTTCGACCGGGTGGTGCGGGAGTGGAACGCGTCGGGCGGGGTGGAGGCTCCGGCGGGAACCATCCACGGGCTGGTGGCCGACCGGGCCGCGCTGTCGCCGGATGCGGTGGCGGTGTCGTTCGGTGACGAGTGGGTGACGTACGGGGAGTTGGAGGAGCGGGCGAACCGGTTGGCGCATCATCTGGTGGCGTT